>DASYWD010000592.1 GCA_035936415.1 Longimicrobiaceae bacterium | reverse complement strand
GTCCACGAGCGCGGGCTCCGGCTCCGGGCGGGCGCAGCCGGCCAGCAGCCAGGCCGCCAGGGCGAGGGCGAGCGGGCGGCGGTGGCCCGGAGGTGTCCGGAAACGGAACGGGATCATTCGGTCTGCATCGCGCGTGGGTCCCGGATCGCTTCCGGTGCGGGGCCGGCAAGCACGATCCGGGCCGGTGCGGTGGGGCGGCGGAGGGACAGAATGGGGCGGGGCTGTCTCAACCAGGCGGGGAACACGCGGCGGCCCGGCGGGCCGCCACCCAGGCGCGGCGCGCACAATCGGCCCTGGCCGGGGGCTGGTCTGCGTCTTGCTCCGGGGCGGGCAACTTCTGCCCGCGGCCTCACCACGGAGCGCGGGCCCGTGTCCCCGGGAGCCGGACCCCCGGGGCGCACCCGGCGGTCCCGCCGCCGGGGACCATGAAACGACACCGGTCGCCGAGAACCCAGGCGCGGTCCACGCACCGCGCCACGCTCGCGCCCGTTCTCCCAATCGACTGCCGCGCGAGCATGAGCCGCTCTTCGACCGTCTACGTCACCGACGACAACCCGGCGATCCTCCAGGGGCTCGACCGCGCCCTGAACGCCAACGGGTACCGCGTGTGCACCGCCGACAGCGGGCCGCGCCTGCTGGACCTCCTCGCGGGCGCGCCCGCGCCGCCCGACCTCCTCCTGCTCGACGTCATGATGCCGGAGATGAGCGGGCTGGAGGTGCTGCGCTCCCTGCGCCGCGACTCCCGCTGGACGGACCTCCCCGTGGTGCTCATCACCGCCACCAACGATGCCACCCTCCCCGTCTCCGCCCTTCGCGACGGCGCGGTGGACTTCCTGACCAAGCCGTTCCGGCTGGACGAGCTGCTGGCCCGCGTGGACTCGCACATCCAGCGGCACCAGGAGCTGCGGCGGGCCCGCGAGCAGGCCCGCATCCGCCTGCAGGCCATCGACCTCATCCGCGAGCTGAACCGGGTGGCCACGGCCGACGAGATGTTCCACCTCGTCACCTCGCGCACCGCCGAGATCCTGGAGGTGGGCCGCTGCTCGGTGGTGGTGGTGGAGCGCGGCGAGCACGGCGAGGCCGTGGCGCGGGTGGCCGCCTCCTCCGACGGCGCCGTCGAGGGGAAGACGCTGGAGCTGGACGACCACCCGGAGGTCCGCGCCGCCCTGGAGCGGAACGCCCCCGTCTGCGTGGCCGACGTGGCGAGCTCGCCCCTCTTCGCCGAGGCGCGGGCGCGCCGGGAGCTGGACGGCCCGGAGAGCGACGTCCACTCGGTGGTGGCCGTGCCCTTCCCCATCACCAGCGGGCTGACCGGGGTCTTCCTGGAGCACGCCCGCGCCGGGGAGCCCGCGCTGGGCGAGGGGGCCGAGGAGCTGGCGGGGAGGGTGGTGGAGGCGCTGGTGCAGGCGTGCGGGCGGGTGCAGGCCTTCCAGAACCTGATCGAGCAGCGCCGCCGCCTCCACGACCTGGCCCACACCGACGAGCTGACGGGGTGCGCCACGCGCCGCTCGCTCCTGACCTTCCTCCGCGAGGAGATGGAGCTGGCCACCACCCGGCAGGAGCCGCTCAGCATCCTGCTGATGGACGTGGACCGCTTCAAGGAGATCAACGACACGTACGGGCACCTGGCGGGCGACGCGGTGCTCCGCGCGCTCGGCGCCTGGCTGCACGCCGAGGGCGCCCTCCGCTCCCACGACCTGGCCGGCCGCTACGGCGGCGACGAGTTCGTGGTCGTCCTCCCGCAGACCCCCGCCGCCGGCGCGCTCCGCTTCGCCGAGCGCGCCCGGAGCCACTTCGCCGCCGTCCCCTTCACGTTCGACGCGGCCCCGGTGCTCGTCACCCTCAGCGTGGGCGTCGCCAGCTGGCCGGACGTGGACGCCCGCGACGCCGAGGAGCTGCTCTCCGCCGCGGACGCCGCCCTGTACGCCGCCAAGCAGGCGGGGCGCGACCAGGTGCACCTCGCCGCCTCCGCCCCACTGCCGCACCTGGCCGCGGGGTAGGCTCGGATCCTGCAGCGCGCTGGGCTTCCGAACCCCACAGGAACCGGAGGAAGCGTGCGCCCGCTGATCGTCGTCACCACCACCATGCGCCCCGGGGGATCCCACGATCTCC
Source organism: Longimicrobiaceae bacterium (assembly GCA_035936415.1). Taxonomy (NCBI): domain Bacteria; kingdom Pseudomonadati; phylum Gemmatimonadota; class Longimicrobiia; order Longimicrobiales; family Longimicrobiaceae; species Longimicrobiaceae bacterium. Next base: position 3,255 of record DASYWD010000592.1, on the reverse strand, counting down.
CGCAGGTGATCCTCAACGTGCAGTACGTCAGGTCCGTGGAGCAGCCCGGAGGGACGGCGCTTCTCCTCACCCCCGGCCACACGCCGGAGTCCGTCCGCCGGCTCGTCGGCATGGCGCACGGCCTGGTGCTCACCGGTGGCGAGGACGTGGACCCCGCCCGCTACGGCCAGGCGCCGCACCCGGCGCTGGGCACCGTGAACCCCCCGCGCGACGAGGTCGAGTTCGCCGCGCTGGAGGCGGCGCTCGCGCGCCGGATGCCGGTGCTCGCCATCTGCCGGGGGTGCCAGGTGCTGAACGTGGGGATGGGGGGGACGCTCTTCCAGGACCTCCCCTCGCAGCGCCCGAGCCGGATCCACCACGAGCAGTCCGCGCCCTGGAACCACCGCTGGCACCACGCCACGGTGCGCGAAGCGTCCGGCCTGCGGCGCATCTTCGGGACGGACGAGCTGTTCATCAACTCCTTCCACCACCAGGCGGTGGACGCGCTGGCGCCGGGGCTGGAGGCCACGGTCGTCTCCGAGGACGGCGTGGTGGAGGGCGTGGAGGCGCGGGACTACCCCTGGGTGTACGGCGTGCAGTGGCACCCGGAGCGCGGCGAGGCCGAGTCCCCGGGCGACCAGCGCAACCCGGACCGGCGGCTGTTCTGGGCGCTCATCCAGGCGGCGCGTGAGTACGGGGAGATGGTGGAGTCTTCTGCAGAGGCGGATTCGGGCGTGTCCCCCCTGGCGGGGGGCCGGGCTGCGGCGCACTAGAGCACGATACGACCGTGCTCTAGTGCGGCGAGCCTCCGCAAACAGCCGCGGAGTCTCGCCCCTGACGGGCTCGCATCCCTCACGCGAGGCCCCCACCCGGCTCGCTTTGGGCTCGCAACATCTGCCCCCGATATCCCCCGCAAGCGGGAGAGGGGAGGACGGCAAGGCACCAGCCGTTGATCCCCTCTCCCAAACTTGGGAGAGGGTGGCGGCTCTCAGGCCGCCGGGTGGGGGCCGCCACTCCGCACTCCCGCACTACCCTACAACCGAAAAGCGGTCGATCTCGTCCAGCGCGAACCGCATCTCCTCGCCCGTGGTGGGGTGCACGGCGACGATCTCTTCGGTGGCGCCCGCGCTGCGCAGCTCGCGCGGCTGGATCACGTACTCCGTGCCGCGGCGCGAGAGCTGGATCCGCGCCCCCTCGTCGATCGCCCGCTCCAGCCTGTCCAGGTCCTGCGGCGTCCAGCGCACCCGCTACCTCCCCGCTCCGGTCGCGGGGGCCGCGGGCGCACCGGCGCCGGGGAGCGCCTCGGGGCGCACCGAGACGTAGAAGCCCTTCACGAAGAGCGAGTCCACCCGCAGGAAGCCGCTGTCCGGGAGGTCGCCGAACTTGCCGCCCACGCGCGGGGTGGGGCGGGGGAGGCGCACCCCCAGCGTGTCCAGCCGCACCTTGAGCTCCGCCTGCGCGATCTTCTGGATGTAGCCGTCCAGCCGCACCGCACCGCCGGGGACGATGCCGAGCCGGGTCCCCTCCGGCGGCGGCGGCTCGAAGCGGACCAGGATCCGGCGCCCCCCCGCCGAGCGCACCCACAGCGAGTTCCCCGCCACCCGGCTCTCCGCCACGCCGGTCAGGCGCACCAGCGTCCCCAGGTCGGCCTCGCTGAGCTGCGAGACCGCCTCGAAGGGGGTGGGCTCCACCGGGATCACCGGCGCCCGCTTCGCGCCGAAGTCGGCCCGCGCGCCCACCCGGGCGGTCTCGGCCGCCTCCGTGGGGTCGCCGAAGAAGAGCGAGAAGGCGAGGACCGCCAGGGCAACCGTCACCAGCCCGCCGATCAGGAGCCACAGGTGGGAGCCCCGGGGTCGTACCAGCCGTATGTCCGGCATCGGTGTCGCGTGGTTCGGGGGAAGAGCTCGGACCGCACAAAAAAGCAAGGAACGTTCCCCGGCTTGCCGGGTTCGAGCTCCGTCCGTTAAGATATCGGCCGAAGACACCGAGAGCCCAATCCCCGCCGTTCACCCCCGGAAGAAATGAGCAAGCCCGTATCTCGCAGCCCCGCGCCCCGCGGCCGCTCTCCGCTGGCGCCCTTCTACGTCGTCCTCGGCGTCGTCGCCCTCGCGGGCGTCGGCTTCCTGATCTACCAGGCCTTCGGAAAGGACAAACCGGCCTCGGAGCCGGTGCCGGTGGCGCTCGACGCCGCGCGGCTGAACCGGGTGCAGGGGATCTCCGTGGGGCCGCCCGATGCCCCCGTGGTGATCTACGAGTTCGCCGACTTCCAGTGCCCCGCGTGCGGGCAGTTCGCCGGGATGGTGGCGCCGCTCATCAAGGACCGGCTGGTGGAGCCCGGGAAGGTCCGCTTCGTGTACTACGACTTCCCGCTCGTCGACATCCACCCCAACGCCTTCCTGGCGTCCCGCGCCGGCCGCTGCGCCAACGAGCAGGGGCGGTTCTGGGAGTTCCACGACATCGTCTACGGCCAGCAGCCCAACTGGTCCCATGCGTCGGACCCCACCGACCTGTTCGTGCAGTACGCCCGGCAGGCGGGGGCGGACCCCCGGGCCTTCGAGGCGTGCCTCCGCTCCGACAAGTACCAGCGCGAGATCTCCGAGAGCATGGAGCTGGGCCGCTCGCTCGGGGTGCAGGGGACGCCCACCCTGATCGTCAACGGCCGCCGGCTGGGACAGACGCCCTCGTTCACGGAGCTGAACCGCATGGTGGACGAGGCCGCGAGCGGCGGCGGTGCCGTCCCGGCGGCGGACACGGCGGAGACCTCCGGCGCGGCGCAATGAGCCTGGAGGCGCCCGCCGCGCCCGCCGCTCCGGAGGCGTCCGCCGCGCCGGAGGACTCCGCGCCCCCGGCGTCGCGGATGGCGGTGGCCGTGCTGTCGCTGGTGGGCGTCTTCATCTCCGGGTACCTGACGCTCTACAAGCTCGGGTACCTGGGCGTCATCCAGTGCGGGACCGGGGGGTGCGAAACGGTGCAGGCGTCGAAGTACGCCTACTTCCTCGGCGTTCCCGTGGCCGTCTGGGGGATCGGCGCGTACGGCGCCCTGCTCCTCCTGGCGCTGGCGGGGGTGCAGCCGCGCTGGGTGCGCTCGCGCGGGGTGGCGGCCGGACTCTTCGCCATGGCGGCGGCGGGGGTGGCGTTCTCCGCCTACCTGACCTACCTGGAGGCCGCGGTGATCCACGCCTGGTGCCGCTGGTGCGTGGCCTCGGCCGTGCTGATCACGCTGATCTTCCTGCTTTCCCTTCCGGGGCTGCGGCAGGCCCGGTAGGGAAGGCGGAT
>DASYWD010000591.1 GCA_035936415.1 Longimicrobiaceae bacterium | reverse complement strand
GCCCGCGCGTCCCTCGTCCAGCAGCTTGCGGAACATCTCGACGCCCGTGACCGTGGTGCTCTTCTCGGAGTTCATCCCGACCAGCTCCACCGTCTCGCCCACCTTGATGATCCCGCGCTCGATGCGGCCCGTGGCCACCGTGCCGCGGCCCGTGATCGAGAACACGTCCTCGACCGGCATCAGGAACGGCTTGTCCACCTCGCGAACCGGCTCCGGGATGTAGCTGTCCACCGCGTCCATCAGCTCCGTGATCTTCTGCCCCCACTCGCTCGAGGGATCCCCCGACTCCAGCGCCTTGAGCCCCGAGCCCGCGATGATGGGAATGTCGTCGCCCGGGAAGTCGTACTCGCTCAGAAGCTCCCGAACCTCCAGCTCCACCAGCTCCAGAAGCTCCGGGTCGTCCACCATGTCCACCTTGTTCAGGAAGACCACGATGTATGGCACGTTCACCTGACGCGCCAGCAGGATGTGCTCGCGCGTCTGCGGCATCGGACCGTCCGCCGCGCTGACCACCAGGATCGCCCCGTCCATCTGCGCCGCACCCGTGATCATGTTCTTCACGTAGTCGGCGTGCCCCGGGCAGTCCACGTGCGCGTAGTGCCGCTTCTCCGTCTCGTACTCCACGTGCGCCGTCGCGATCGTGATCCCCCGCGCGCGCTCCTCCGGAGCCTTGTCGATGTTGTCGAAGCTCATGAACTCCGCCAGCCCCTTCGCCGCCTGAATCCGCGTGATCGCCGCCGTCAGCGTCGTCTTCCCGTGATCCACGTGCCCGATCGTCCCCACGTTCACGTGCGGCTTCGTCCGCTCAAACTTGGCCTTGGCCATTGGTTTGGATCCCCTTTCCGGGATTGGGTGAAAAATCGGCTAGCTTGATTCGGTCCGGGCGGCCGGAAGCGGCAGGCGCCCCGTGGAGCGCCTGCCGCCGTGACCGCCGTTCGCGAGCCGCCTTAGCCGCGAACCTTCGCGATGATCTCTTCCGCCTTGCTCTTCGGCACTTCCTCGTAGTGCGCGAACTCCATCGCGTACACGGCCCGGCCCTGGCTCATGGAGCGCAGGTTGGTCGAGTACCCGAACATCTCCGACAGCGGCACAAGCGCGTTGATGACCTGCGCCTCGTTGCGCTGGTCCATCCCCTGGATCTTGCCGCGCCGGGAGGAAAGGTCGCCGATCACGTCGCCCATGTAGTCGGACGGGGTGACGACCTCCACCTTCATCATGGGCTCCAGCAGCACCGGGCCAGCGCGCCGGGCGGCCTCCTTGAAGGCCATGGAGCCAGCGATCTTGAACGCGATCTCGGACGAGTCGACGTCGTGGTAGCTGCCGAAGACGAGCTGGACCTTCACGTCTACCATCGGGTAGCCGGCGAGCACCCCGTTCTCCATCGCCTCGCGCATCCCCTCGGACGCGGGCTTGATGAACTCGCGGGGGATCACGCCGCCGACGACCTTGTCCTCGAACACGAAGCCCTGGCCGGGCTCGGCCGGCTCCATGTTGATCACCACGTGCCCGTACTGGCCCGAGCCGCCGGTCTGCCGGACGAACTTGCCCTCGACGTTGGTGACCGTCTTCCGGATGGTCTCGCGGTACGCCACCTGGGGGCGGCCGACGTTGGCGTCCACCTTGAACTCGCGGAGCATGCGGTCCACGATGATCTCCAGGTGGAGCTCGCCCATCCCCGAGATGATGGTCTGCCCCGTCTCGGCGTCGGTGTGGACCCGGAAGGTCGGGTCCTCGTCCGCCAGGCGGCGCAGCGCCTCACCCATCTTGTCCTGGTCCACCTTGGTCTTCGGCTCCACCGCCACGTCGATCACCGGCTCCGGGAAGGTCATCGACTCGAGGACGATGGGGGCCTTCTCGTCGCACAGGGTGTTCCCGGTGGTGGTGTCCTTGAGACCGATCGCCGCGGCGATGTCGCCGGCGCGGACCTCGGGGATCTCCTCGCGCTTGTTGGCGTGCATCTGCAGGATGCGGCCGAAGCGCTCGCGCTTCCCCTTGGTGCTGTTGAGCACGTGCGCGCCGGACTCGATCACGCCGGAGTAGACCCGGAAGAAGGTCAGCTTCCCGACGAACGGGTCGGTGGCGATCTTGAACGCGAGCGCCGAGAAGGGCTCGTCGTCGGTCGCGTGACGCTCGATGACGTTCTCCTCGTTCCGGGGCTCCGTCCCCTTGATGGACGGGATGTCCACCGGCGCGGGGAGGTAGTCGATGATGGAGTCGAGGAGCTGCTGCACGCCCTTGTTCTTGAACGCCGACCCGGTCAGCACCGGGGTCATGGCGCCGGCGATGGTGGCGTTGCGGATGGCGCGGCGAAGCTCGGCCTCCGAGATCTCCTCGCCCTCCAGGTAGCGCTCCATCAGCGCGTCGTCGTGCTCCACCGCGCCCTCGACCAGCGCCAGGCGCGCGGCCTGCAGGGCGTCCTGGAGCTCGGGGCGGACCGGCTGCTCCGTCCAGTTCTTGCCGAGCGTGGTGTCGTCGTAGATCAGCTCGACCTGGCGCAGCACGTCCACGATCCCGACGAAGTTCTCGCCGTCGCCGATCGGGAGGTGGATCGGGAGCGGGTTGGCCCCCAGCCGGTCGGTGATCATGGAGACGCAGCGCTCGAAGTTGGCGCCGGTCCGGTCCATCTTGTTGACGAAGCAGATGCGGGGCACGCCGTACTTGTCGGCCTGGCGCCACACCGTCTCGGACTGCGGCTCCACGCCCGCCACCGCGTCGAAGACGCAGACGGCGCCGTCGAGCACCCGGAGGGAGCGCTCCACCTCGACGGTGAAGTCCACGTGCCCCGGGGTGTCGATGATGTTGATCCGGTACGTGTCGCCCAGCCGGTCCCACTGGCAGGTGGTCGCGGCCGACGTGATGGTGATGCCGCGCTCCTGCTCCTGCTCCATCCAGTCCATGGTCGCCGCACCCTCGTGCACCTCACCGATCTTGTGAGTGCGGCCGGTATAGTACAGGATGCGCTCGGTCGTGGTCGTCTTGCCGGCATCGATGTGCGCCATGATGCCGATGTTGCGCAGCTTGTCCAGCGGTGTGGTGCGGGCCATGATCTATTCCTGTGATGCAGAGAAGCAGGCGCATCGGAGGGCGGCGAGCCACCCTCCGGGCGCCTGCGGTCCCCGGCTTGTTGTTTCTGTGACCGGCGCTTACCAGCGATAGTGGGCGAACGCCTTGTTGGCGTCGGCCATGCGGTGCGTGTCGTCCTTCTTCTTGATCGTCGCACCCTCGTTGCGGCTCGCCGCGAGCAGCTCGGCCGCGAGACGGTCCGCCATGGTCTTCTCGCCGCGGGCGCGGGCGTAGCCCACCAGCCAGCGCATGGCGAGCGCCTGCCGGCGCTCCGGGCGGACCTCGACCGGCACCTGGTACGTGGCGCCGCCGACCCGGCGGGACTTCACCTCGAGGACCGGCTTGGCGTTGTTCAGCGCCGTCTTGAAGACGGTCTCCGCCGGCTGGCCGCTCCGCTCCTCCATCGTGCGCATGGCATCGTAGAAGATCTTCTCGGCCAGGGACTTCTTCCCGTCCCGCATCAGCGTGTTCACGAACTTCGTGATCACCTCGGAGCCGTAGATCGGGTCCGGGAGGGTCGGGCGCTTGACGGCGCGGTTACGACGGCTCATGGCTTACTTCCTCCCCTTGCCCGGAGCACCCTTGCCGGCGGGCTGGCCCGGCTTGGGCCGCTTCGCGCCGTACTTGGAGCGGCTCTGCCGGCGGTCGTTCACGCCGGAAGCGTCCAGGGTCCCGCGGATGATGTGGTAGCGGACACCCGGAAGGTCCTTCACGCGGCCGCCGCGGATGAGGACGATCGAGTGCTCCTGCAGGTTGTGCCCCTCGCCGGGGATGTACGCCGTGACCTCGAACCCGTTGGTCAGCCGGACGCGGGCAACCTTCCGAAGGGCCGAGTTCGGCTTCTTCGGCGTGGTGGTGTAGACGCGCGTGCAGACGCCGCGCTTCTGCGGATTGTTCCGCATGGCGGGCGACTTGCTCTTGTTCTCGAGCGTCTGGCGCCCCTTGCGAACCAGCTGGTTGATAGTCGGCATACTCGGTGAGAGCCTGGATAAACGAAAAAAGATTGGCGAAGACAGGCCTTCGTCTTCGCCGCCGCCCACAAAAAGTTAGGCGACAGACCGGGTAAGGTAATGCAGACGGGGCCGAATGTCAACGGAGCCCCCGGGGTGCGGACCGACGAAGCATGAGTCATCCCGGAGATTGAGGTCCGGGAGTTGAAGCAACAAACCCTCCGATGGGTCACATCCATCGGAGGGTTTGCTGTATGAAGACGATCGCCTCGGAGCATTGCAGCGCGTCGGCTCTCGCCTCCACACTCT
>DASYWD010000590.1 GCA_035936415.1 Longimicrobiaceae bacterium | reverse complement strand
ACCACCTGCGCGGCCGCGGCGTGGGCCCGGAGGTGGTGGTGGGGATCTGCCTGGAGCGCTCCGTGGACGCCGTGGCGGCGATCCTGGCCGTGCTCAAGGCCGGCGGCGCCTACCTCCCCCTGGACCCCGCCTACCCGGCGGAGCGGCTGGCGCTGATGCTGGAGGACTCGGGCGCGGCGGTGCTGGTGACGCGCCGCCGCCTGGCCGCGGAGCTGGACGGCGGCGCGCGCGAGGTCGTCCGCGTGGACGCCGACCGGGCCGCCATCGACGCGGAGCCGGAGGACGACCCGGAGGTCCCGGCGGAGGCCGCCGGTGCCGCGTACGTGATCTACACCTCGGGCTCCACCGGCCGGCCCAAGGGGACCGTCGTCCCGCACGGGGCGCTCGCCAACCACACCCTCTCCGCGGCGGAGGCGTACGGGATCGGCCCGGACGACCGGGTGCTCCAGTTCGCCTCGCTCTCCTTCGACGCGAGCGTGGAGGAGATCTTCCCGGCGCTCGCGCGCGGGGCGGCGCTGGTGCCGCGGTCGGAGCGCCCCCTGGGCGCGGTCGCCGACTTCCTGGCCTTCTGCCGGGAGGAGGAGGTCACCGTGCTCGACCTCCCCACGGCGTACTGGCACCAGGTGGCCGCCAGCCTGCGCGAGGACGCGCTGGAGCTCCCGGAGCCGGTCCGCCTCGTCGTCATCGGCGGGGAGCGGGCCCTCCCGGAGCGGGTGGCGGACTGGCGCGGGCGGGTGCCGGAGCGGGTGCGGCTGGTCAACACCTACGGGCCCACGGAGGCCACCGTGGTCGCCACCCGCCAGGACGTCGGGGGGGGCGACGGGGCCCATGCCCGCGAGGTCCCCATCGGCCGCCCCATCCGGGGGGTGCGGGCGTACGTCCTGGACCCCCGGATGGAGCCGGTCCCGGCCGGGGTCGCCGGGGAGCTGTACCTGGGCGGCGCCGGACTGGCGCGCGGCTACCTGGGTCGCCCGGAGCTGACCGCGCAGAAGTTCGTCCCGGACCCGTTCTCCGCAGAGCCGGGAGCGCGGCTCTACGCCACCGGCGACCGGGCGCGCCGGCTCCCCGGCGGGGAGCTGGAGTTCGCGGGGCGGGTGGACCAGCAGGTGAAGGTGCGCGGCTTCCGCGTGGAGCCCGGGGAGGTGGAGGCCGCGCTGCGCGAGCACCCCGACGTGCGGGACGCGGTGGTCGCCGCCCGCGAGGACGTCCCCGGGGACCGCCGGCTGACGGCGTACGTGGTCCCCGCGGCGGGGCCGGCGCCCGCCCCGGCGGAGCTGCGCGGCTTCCTGGGGGAGCTGCTCCCCGCGTACATGGTCCCCTCCGCCTGGGTCTTCCTCGGCGAGCTGCCGGTCACGCCCGGCGGCAAGCTCGACCGCCGCGCGCTCCCCGCCCCCGGGGCGGAGTCGGCGCAGGCCCCGGACGGCTACGTGGCGCCCCGCACCCCCGTCGAGGAGCTCCTGGCGGGGATCTGGGCCGGGGTCCTGGGGCGGGAGCGGGTCGGCGTACAGGACGGCTTCTTCGAGCTGGGAGGCGACTCGATCCTGGCCGTCCAGGTGGTCTCCCGCGCCCGGCAGGCCGGCCTCGCGCTGCAGCCGCAGCAGCTCTTCCAGCACCCGAACGTCGCGCGCCTGGCGGCTGCCCTGGACGCCGTCCCCGCCGTGCTTCCGCCCCTCGTCCGGCCCGCCGTGGGGCCGGAGGAGGAGACCGCGTCCATCCCCATGCCCAGCCCGGGAACATGACACCGCTCCTGCACCTGCTCTTCCGGTACTCCGTCCGCACCGTCGTCTTCGCCGCGCTCGCCGGGGTGCTGAGCGGAGGAGCCAACGCGGTCCTCCTGGCGCTGGCCAACGCCGCGCTCCACCACCCGCGGCCCTGGACCGACGTCGCGCTGGTGGGGGCGTTCGTGACGACCTGCCTCCTCCTCCCGGTGCTGCGCGCCGTCTCGGCCTACCTCCTGGGGACGCTCGGGCAGCGGGCGCTGAAGGACCTCCGCGTCGAGCTGGGCCGGAAGATCGCCGGCGCGCCGCTGCGGCAGCTCGAGTCGGTGGGGATCCCCCGCCTCTTCGCCATGCTCACGGAGGACATCGCGGCCATCGCCGGGGCGCTGCAGGTGCTCCCCCTCCTCTTCGTGCAGGGGGCCATCGTCGCGGGGTGCCTCGTCTACCTGGGGTGGCTGTCGCCGCTGGCGCTGGCCGGCATCCTGGTCCTGCTCGCCGCCGGGATCCTGACCTACCGGATCCCGATGGGGCTCGGCATCGGCCACCTGCGGGAGCAGCGGGAGCTGACGGACCGGCTCTGGAGGGACCTGCAGGGCCTCACCTCGGGAGTCCGCGAGCTGAAGCTGCACGCGGCCCGGCGCGAGGCGCTGATCTCGCGCCTGGAGACCACGGCGACGCTGCAGGGCCGGACCGCCGTGCGGGCGGGCACCCTCTTCGACGCCGCCGCGGGGTGGGGACAGATGGTGATCTTCGCCCTGGTGGGCTCCATCGTCTTCCTGCTCCCGCTCGTGGGGGACACGCCGCTGCAGACGCTCACCGGGTACGCGCTGGTGCTGCTCTACCTGATGACGCCGCTGGAGCTGATCCTGGACACACTCCCGGTCCTGTCCCGCGCGCAGGTGTCGCTCCACAAGGTGGAGTCGCTCGGCCTCCCCGGCGTCGGCCGCCCACTGCAGCTCCACGCCGCCCCGGGGAGCGGCGACGGGGCCGGGCCGGACTGGCGCGAGATCCGGCTGGCGGGAGTCACGCACACCTACCACCGGGAGGGGGAGGGGGACTTCACCCTGGGCCCCGTGGACCTCACCCTCCGCCCCGGAGAGATCGTCTTCTGGGTGGGTGGGAACGGGAGCGGGAAGACCACGCTCGCCAAGCTCCTGACCGGGCTCTACACCCCCGCCGAGGGGGAGGTGCTCCTGGACGGCCGGCCCGTGACGGACGAGAACCGCGAGGCGTACCTGCAGCGCTTCTCGGTGGTGTTCGCGGACTTCTACCTCTTCGAGAGCCTCCTGGGCCTGGACGGGTCCGGGCTGGACGAGCGGGCGGCGGAGTACCTCCGGAAGCTGGAGCTGGCGCACAAGGTGACGGTGCGGGACGGCGCGCTTTCCACCACCGAGCTCTCCCAGGGCCAGCGGAAGCGGCTGGCGCTGCTCACGGCGTACCTGGAGGACCGCCCCATCTACCTCTTCGACGAGTGGGCCGCCGACCAGGATCCCGTCTTCAAGAAGCTCTTCTACCTGGAGCTCCTTCCCGAGCTGAAGGCGCGCGGGAAGACGGTGGTCGCGATCAGCCACGACGACCACTACTACGGCGTGGCCGACCGGATCGTGAAGCTCGACTACGGACAGGTGGAATACGACGGCGACCCGGAAGGGCTGCTCCAGCGGGCCGCCGGTGGGCCGGCCGTCCCGGCGCGGCGCGCCGGCGCCGTGGTGTAGGTGGGCGCCCCCGTGCAGCCGGACCTCCGCGGCGGCGGCGTGGAAGACACGTACCGCCTGTCGCCGGGACAGGAGGGGATCCTCTTCCACTCCCTGTACGAGCCGGGATCCGGCGCGTACCTGAGCCGCTTCTCGCTGACGCTGGCCGGCCGCCCCGACGTGGAGGCGCTCCGGGCCGCCTGGCAGGGGGCGCTGGACCGCCACGCGGCGCTGCGCGCCTCCTTCGCCTGGGAGGGGGTCCCGGAGCCGCGGCAGCTCGTGCACCGGGACGTCGACCTCCCGTGGGAGGTGCTGGACTGGAGCGCCCTCCCCGCCGCGGAGCGGGAGGACCGGCGCGAGGCGTACCTCCGCGCCGGGGCGGAGCGCGGCTTCGACCTCGCCGCGCCGCCGCTGATGCGCGTGGCGCTCCTGCGCACGGGGGCGGAGGAGTGGGAGATGGTCTGGACGTACCACCACCTCCTCCTGGACGGGTGGTCGGTCCCGCTCGTCCTGCGCGACGTGCTCGCCCTCTACGCCGCGGCGGCGGGCGGGCGCGAGCCGGCGCTCCCCGCGCCCCCCCCGCACGGCGACTACTTCGCCTGGCTGGAGGGGCGGGACCCGGCCGCCTCGGAGGCGTTCTGGCGCGCGGAGCTGGGCTCCTTCGC
>DASYWD010000589.1 GCA_035936415.1 Longimicrobiaceae bacterium | reverse complement strand
CCAGCACGCCCTGGAGGTACACGGACCGCAGGTCCAGCGCGGCTGGTGAGGCCCCGCGCGCCTCCAGCGCCCGCGCGTCGAACAGGTTCCCCGGGGCCTGTACTCGCCGGAGGCCGGGCCTCGCCGCGGCCGCGGCCACTTCGTCGGGGGCGTAGACGCTCTCTCCGGCCTCTGCGCCGCAGGCGCGGGCGGCCGCGCGCACCTCGTCCCACTCCGGGCCGGCCGGGCCGTGGGTGAGCAGGGTCCGGGTGGCCGTCTCGGGGAAGCGGGCCAGCGCCGCTTCCACGCGCGCCCGGATGCCGGGGCCCTCCGCCGGCTTCACCTTGGTGACGACGTGCGCCTCATGCGCGACCCCTCGGGCTGCGAGCCAGGCGGCCAGACGGGCCGGAGACTCGCCGTACGCCTCCGCCGTGTCGAACGCCCGGATCCCCGCGGCCCATGCCGCGTCGAGGACGGCGAAGGCGTCGGGCTCCGGCATCAGCCCCTCCCCCGCCCTGCGGCCGTACGGGAGCCCGAGCTGCACCGTCCCCAGGACGATCCGCTCCGCGCCGCCGGACCGTTCAGGCGCCACCGACCAGGTCCCAGGACAGCGGGGTCCCCCGCTCCACGGCGCGGGCGGCGCGCTTGCCCACCACCACGTCCAGGAAGCGGGGCGGCATCCCGTACCCCGGCCGGATGGAGCGGACGCTCTCGCGGGTGAACTCCTCCCCCTCGGCCACGTCCCGGACCACGAAGAGCGAGCGGCGGAAGACGGTGCTCCCCTCCTCGGCCACGCCCGGGCCGAAGGAGGGGACGCCGATCATGGCCTCGGCCCGGCGGACGTCCTCCACCAGGGCGCGGAACTCGGCCGGCTCCAGCGAGAAGTGGCTGTCCACGCCGCCGTCCGCGCGGCTCAGCGTGAAGTGCTTCTCCACGAAGCAGGCGCCGAGCGTGACCGCCACCACCGGCGCGGTCGTCCCCAGGCTGTGGTCCGAGAGCCCCACCGGGCACCCCGTCGCCTGCGCCAGGACCGGAAGGGTCGCCAGGTTCATGGACGCGTCCGGCGCGGGGTAACTGCTCGTGCAGCGCAGGAGGAGCACCTGCTCGCAGCCGGCGCCGCGCAGGACCGCCACGGCGTGCGCGACCTCCTCCAGGCTCCCCATCCCCGTGGAAAGGACCACCGGCTTTGCGGTCGCCGCCACGGTGCGGAGGATCTCGTCGTCCACCAGCTCGAACGAGGCGACCTTGTACACCGGCGCCCCCAGCTCCTCCAGCAGGTCGACGGCGGTGGCGTCGAACGGGGTGGAGAAGATGTCCAGGCCGTAAGCGCGCGCCTCCTCGAACAGGCGCGGGTGCCACTCCCAGGGCGTGTGCGCCTCCTCGTAGAGCTGGTAGAGGGTCCGCCCGCCCCACGGCCCGTCTCCCGGGACGACGAAATGCTCCTTCCGGGAGTCGATGGTGAGGGTGTCGGCGGTGTACGTCTGCAGCTTTATGGCGTCGGCTCCGGCCTCAGCGGCGGCGCGCACCGTGTCGAGCGCGCGCTGCAGGTCGCCGTTGTGGTTCCCCGAGAGCTCCGCGACCAGGTACGCGGGGTGCCCCGGTCCCACCCGCCGCCCGCCGATGTCAATCGTCCCGTTCATCGTCCGCGATCTCCCGCAGTGTCACCGTCGCCTCCAGCAGCCGCCCGCCGCTCCGCACCCGGAGCCCCGGGTACGGCGGGAAGGACCGGGCGCGAAGCAGGTCGAAGAAGGCCCGCGCCTCCGGGTGCTCGTCGAGGCCGTACTCGTCCAGCGCACGCATGTCCGCCACCCGGTGCCGGCTCCCGCCCTGGCCCTGGAGAGTCCCCGGCCAGGCCGCGAGCACGCCGGCCGGCCAGGCCTCTCGCACGAGACAGAGCGCCTCCGCCTCCAGCCGCGCGTACAGCGTCGCCGCCGTGTCCCAGGGCTCCACTGGCACCGTGCGCTGCGCCAGCACAGGCCCGGCGTCCACCCGCGGCACCATTGCGTGGAGCGTCACTCCGGCCGGGCACCCCTCCACGATCGGCCAGACGTTGGTGTGCACTCCCTGGCACCAGGGCAGGAGAGAGGGGTGGAGGTTCACCGCCCGCCCCCCGAATGCGTCGAGCAGCTCGGCGTCCAGCAGGTGCCCGAAGTACACCGACAGCAGCCACGCGTCTCCGCGCTCCCGGGCCAGCGAGAGGAGCCGCTCGCGCGCCTCCGGCGACCACTCGTCCACCGGCACCCCCGCGCCGGCCGCGGCGGCGCGCATCCCCGCGGCGTCGCGCTGCTTCCCGGGCGCGTTCAGCACCACCCGGAGCGGGGGCCCGGCGGAGCCGGCGCCCTCCTCCAGGAAGGCGCGCGCGACCGCGCCGTTCCCCAGGAGGACGTACGGGACCCCGGGCGCCGCGCTCACGCTCCCGCCCACCGCCGGACGGCGGCCGCGCAGGCCTCCAGCACCCGGAAGATCCCCCGGCCGTCCACCACGCACGACGCCGCGGCAGAGCGCCGGGCCCGCGACGCGGCGTCGCCGGCCAGGCGCTCCACGTCGGCGGCGAGCGCCTCCCGCCACCCGGGGTTCCAGACGGCGAGGCCGTCTCCCACGCCGAGGCGGGCCCACTCCGCAGTGATCCGCGCCTGGTTGTCCACCAGCGCCACGGGGACGAACGGCCGGCCGAGGTGGGCGAGCTCGTAGGTGGTGGTGCTGGCGCCGCAGACCACCAGGTCCGCCGCGGCGCAGCGGGCGACGAAGTCGGCCGGCTGCTGCACGACGTCGAGCCGCACCGTCCGGGCGGCGCCCCAGCCCTCCCACGGGCGGGGGGCCGCGTAGCTCGCACCGAGCACCACGGTGAGCGCCCCCCCCCCCCGGTACCAGGGGAGCTCCACCAGCGCCTCCACGATCTCCGCCGTACGCCCCTCCGGGTCGCTCCCTCCCAGGGTGACCAGGACGCGTTCCGCCCTGCCCCGGACGGGCGCGCCGCGTGCGCTCCGCACCTCCCGCCGGAGGAAGGCGTACTCCGGCCCCGCCAGCCAGACGTCCACCTCCGATCCCGGCCAGTCGGCGGGCGACGCGCCCACGTTTGGCGCGACCAGCCCCGTGGCGGCGACCCGTCCGCGCATCCAGTCGTCCACCACGAAGGTGGGGAGCGCCGCGGACGCCTCCGCGATCCAGGCGGCATCGAGGCGGTAGTGGTCCACCACCAGCACGTCGAAGCCGCAGCGGCGGGGGTCGAACGGCGCGTCCGGCGCCTCCCAGGGGCGCAGCGGCAGCGGGACCCCGGTGCGCCGCGACCAGGCCGCGATCTCGCCGTACCCGGCCCCCAGCACCAGCGCGCTCCCCTCCGGCGCCTCCTCCAGGAGCGCCCGCCCACGGCCCACGTGGCCCCAGCCCAACGCGCCACCCCCCTCGCAGACGTACCCCACCCGGAGGGTAGGG
>DASYWD010000588.1 GCA_035936415.1 Longimicrobiaceae bacterium | reverse complement strand
GCGACGGCAGCGATGCGGGCGAGCCCCACCGGGAGGCCCGCGTCGTCCTTGCTGGACGTCTCGTACACCGGGCCGACGCCCACGTAGTCCGCGCCGTCCTCGCGGGCGCGGACGGCTTCCTCGGGGGTCTCCACGGAGCGGCCCAGGAGGAAGCCGGGGGGGGCGATCCGCCGTACGGCGGCGACGGGGAGGTCGTCGGCGCCCACGTGCGCGCCGTCGGCGCCGGCGGCGAGCGCTACGTCTACCCTGTCGTTCACCCAGAGAAGCGCGCCCGCGGCGCGGGTCTCCTCCCGCAGGGTCCGGGCGAGCTCGGCCATCTCCCGGGCGGTCTCGGTCTTCGCGCGGAGCTGGATGGAGGGGGCGCCGCCGCGGAGCGCGGCCCGGACCACGTCCACCAGCGCGCGGCCCTCGCCGCAGCGAGGGTCGGTGATGACCACCAGGGCCAGGCTGCGGGCGAGGTCTCTGCTCACCGACGCTCGCCGGCCCGGGGCTGGGCGGCGGCGCGCGCCCGCTGGGAGGCGCGCTTGGCGGCGTTGTGCTCCGCCAGCGTTCGGGTGAAGACGTGGGTGCCGTTGGGGCGGGCGACGAAGTACAGGAAGTCGACGTCCGCCGGGTTCAGGGTCGCCTGGATGGAGCCGGTGCTCGGGGAGGCGATGGGGCCGGGGGGGAGGCCGCGGCGCCGGTAGGTGTTGTAGGGGTTGTCGGCCACGTCGTCGATGTGGCTGTACAGGAGCCGCGACTGGTGTGTCCCCAGCGCGTACTGCACCGTGGGATCCGCCTGCAACGGCATCCCGATCTGCAGCCGGTTGTGGTACACGGCGGCGATGGTGTCGCGCTCGGTCCAGACCTTGGCCTCCTTCTCCACGATGGAGGCGAGCGTGACCACCTCCCGCTCGCTCATCCCCAGCGAGTCGGCGCGGGCGCGCATCTCCGGCGTCCAGGCGCGCCGGTACCGGTCCACGAGCGCCTGGACCATCCGCCGCGGCGGCGTGCCGGCGGGGAAGGAGTAGGTGGCGGGGTACAGGTACCCCTCCAGCGTGGGGCCGGGGACGTCCCACCGCTCCGCGGCGGCGGTGTCCGCCACCAGCGCCAGCACCGAGTCCACGGGCGCTCCCGCGACCTCCGCGATCCGCGCGGCGATCTGCCGGGCCGTCCACCCCTCGGGGATGGTGAGCCGCACCTGCACCACGTCGCCCGAGACCAGCTTGTCGAGGACGTCGCCCCAGCGGGAGCCCTGGCGCAGCTCGTACACGCCCGGCTTCACGGAGCGCTCCGCGCCCTGGAAGCGGGCGTACAGGCGGAAGCCGCTGGGCCAGCCGATCACGTCGTGCGCGGCCAGGGAGTCGCTCACGGCCGCCATGCCGCTCCCCTCAGGGATGGTCACGCGGACCGTCTCGCCCTCGCCTCCGCCGCCGCACCCGGCCAGGAGGAGCCCCGCCGCGAGGAGGGCCCCGAATCGCATTCTGCTACCGCTCATCCGTCTCGTCCGTGGGATGGGAGCCGTGGTCGAGGAAGCTCCGCAGGATCAGCGCCGCCGCGGTGGCGTCGATCCGCCCCTTCTCTTCCCGCTGGCTCCGCTTCAGCCCCATGCTGCGCACCACCCGCTCGGCCTCCACCGAGGAGAGGCGCTCGTCCACCCAGTGGACGGGGAGCCCGGTGCGGCGGGCCAGCTCCGCGCCGAAGGCGCGCACCTCGGCGGCCCACTCCCCCTCGCCTCCACCGATCTCCAGGGGGAGGCCCACCACCAGCTCCGTCACCTCGTGCTCGGCGACGAGGCGGGCGATCTCCGCCCAGGGCGGGCGCTTCCCCGGCCGCCGCGTGAGGGTGGCGAGCGGCGCCGCGATGGTGCGCGTGGGGTCGGAGAGCGCCAGGCCGATGCGACGCCCGCCGTAGTCCAGCGCCAGGATCCTGCTCATGGCCGCAGGAAGCGCGAACGGCCCGCCGGAGCGGGCCGCCGTGCCGGTGCGTGCGCGCTCACCCGAGGCGCGCGACCGCGTCGTCCGCGCCGAGCCCCTGCGCCATCCCCTCGTACACCGCGCCGAGCGCCGCCGGGCTGCCGAAGAGGAAGCGGCAGCGGTCCGCGCCCGCCGACTCGCACTCCACCTCCATCACCGCCACGTCGCCCCCGGCGAGCCGCCCCAGCACGTCGGCCAGGATCCCGGTGGTGAGATGGCAATAGCCGTCACCCGCCTCGCGCGCGGCGGCGGCCTCCGCCCACCCCTCGCACTCGAGCGCCCCGACGCCGGGGTGGATCTGCGCGTGCCGCATGGTGCCCCACCCGGCATCCTCCCAGAAGGCGGCGAACTCCGGCCAGAACTCTCCGTCCGGGAGGGTGCCCACGGTGGCGCCGGGGCGCTGCCACGCCACCCGCTCCTCGAGCGCGGCGTAGAAGCCGGCGCCGCTGTCGTAGCCGAGCTGGCGGAGCCGGGTCGCCGCCTCCGCGGGGGAGCGGTCCTGCGCGAGGGCGCGGCGCAGCGCGGGGAGGAACGCCGCGGGGAGGCGGAGCGTGTGCGCGGTGGCAAGGGTCGCGTTCATGGGACGGTGGGTTCGGGGGGAAGGTCGGTCACGCTCGGGGTCCCGGCGAGCCGCTCCAGCAGCTCCGCCTCGGACAGGGTGGGGATCCCCAGCTCCCGGGCCTTCTGGAGCTTGGAGCCGGCGTCCTCGCCGACCAGCACGTAGCTGGTCTTCTTCGTTACGGTGCCAGTGACGCGGCCGCCGGCGCCCTCGATGCGCTCGGTGGCCTCCTGGCGGGAGAGCGTGGGAAGCGTCCCCGTCACCACCCAGGTCTCGCCCGTGAGGGGGCCTTCCGCCGGACGGGCCGCCTCCTCGGTGAGCCGCACGCCGGCCTCCCGGAGCTTCCGCACGACCTCCAGGTTCGACGGCTCGTCGAAGAACGCACGGAGCGCCTCCGCCGTCGTGCCGCCGATCCCGTGCACGGCGGCGATCTCCTCGACGCTCGCCTGCGCGAGGCGGTCGACGTCGCAGAAGTGGCGGGCCAGGACCTCGGCGGCGTGCTCGCCCACGTGGCGCACGCCCAGCCCGAAGAGGGCGCGCGCGAGCCCCCGGTCCTTCGAATCCTCAATCCCCGCCAGGACGTTCCGCGCCGACTTCTCCTTGAAGCCTTCCAGGGTGAGGAGCTTCTCCTCGGTCAGCGCGTACAGGTCCGCCACGTCCCGGACCATTCCCTTCTCCAGCAGCTGCTCGACGGTGCGCTCTCCGATCCCGCGGATGTCCATCGCCCCGCGGCTGACGAAGTGCACCACCCCCCAGTAGATGCGGGCCGGGCAGGCGGAGTTGGGGCAGTACGTCATCGCCTCGCCCTCGGGACGCTCCACCGGGGTGCCGCAGGCGGGGCAGCGGCCGGGGAGGGCGTAGGGCTCGGCGCGCCCGGTCTGCCCCTCCTCCACCACCGGCCCCACCACCTGTGGGATCACCTCGCCGGCGCGCTTGACGATCACCTGGTCGCCGACGCGGATGTCCTTGCGGCGGATGTCCTCCTCGTTGTGCAGCGTCGCCAGCCGCACCACGACCCCGCCGATCTCCACCGGCTCCAGTACCGCGAAGGGGTTCAGCGCCCCGGTGCGCCCCACGTTGATCTCGATGGAGCGGAGCGTGGTGACCGCCAGGTCGGGGGCGTACTTGTACGCGGTGGCCCAGCGGGGCTCGCGCCCGCCGACCACCCCCAGCTCGCCGTGCAGCGGGAGCGGCTCCACCTTCACCACCGCGCCGTCCACCTCGTAGTCCAGCGTGCCCCGCTTCTGCTCGAAGTCCATCACCCAGCGGAGGACGCCCTCCAGGTCGTCGCAGTGCGTGGCGAGCGGGTTCACCGGGAGCCCCCAGCCGCGCAGCGCGTCCAGCAGCTCGCTCTGCGTGGCGACCGGGAGGGCGTCGGCGCGCGGGCCCAGCTCCACCGTGTAGGCGAAGAAGCGGAGCGGGCGCGAGGCGGTGACATTGGGGTCGAGCTGCCGGACCGCGCCCGCCGCGGCGTTGCGGGGGTTGGCGAAGGTGGCCTGCCCCTCGGCGGCGCGGCGCGCGTTCATCTCCGCGAAGCCGGAGAGCGGCATGTACACCTCCCCGCGCACCTCCATGAGCGGGGGCACGGGCACGCCGCCGCCACGAAGCCGGAGCGGGACCTCCCGGATGGTGCGGAGGTTCCGGGTGACGTCCTCGCCAATGGTGCCGTTCCCCCGGGTGGCGCCCTTCTCCAGCACGCCGTCACGGTAGGTGAGCGCCACGGCCAGCCCGTCGATCTTGGGCTCCACGTCGTATCCGGCCTCGCGGACCTCGGCGGCGATGCGGGCGTTGCGGGTCTCCCAGGCGCGCAGCTCCTCGGGGCTGAACGCGTTGTCCAGGGAGAGCATCGGGGCGAGGTGCTCCGTCTTTTCCAGCTTGCTGGCCGGCTCCGCGCCCACCCGCAGGGTGGGGGAGTCCGGGGTGCGGAGCTCCGGGTGCGCCTCCTCCATCTTCCGCAGCTCGCGGAACAGGCGGTCGTACTCGGCGTCGGAGAGAGTGGGGGCGTCGAGTACGTAGTACTCGTGGTTGGCGCGCTCGATCTGTTCGCGGAGCTCGGCCGCGCGGGCGGCGAGCTCCGCGGATTCGTCCGGCGGGGTCATGCGGTGGCGGGCATCTCCGATGCGCGGACGACCCGGTTGCGGCCGGACTCCTTGGCCACGTACAGGGCCTCGTCTGCGCGCTTCAGGAGCGTCTCCGGGGTGTCGATGTCCAGCCGGGGGAATGCGGCGACCCCGGAGGAGGCGGTCATCCGCACCTCGTGGGGCTCGTCGCGGAATACGTGCTCCTCCACCGCGCGCCGGACGCGCTCTGCGAAGCGGCCGGCCTCCTCCTCGTCGGTGTTGGGGAGGATGGCGATGAACTCCTCGCCGCCGTAGCGCCCCACCATGTCGATCTCCCGGGCGGTCTCGCGGATGATCCGCGCCGTCTCGTACAGGATCACGTCGCCGGTGGGGTGGCCGTAGGTGTCGTTGACGGCCTTGAAGCGGTCCAGGTCGAGCATCGCAACGGCGATGGGCTCGTGGGTGCGCCGGGAGCGCTCGAACTCCTCCCGGAGCAGCTCGTGGACGTGGCGGTGGTTGAAGAGCTCCGTGAGCCCGTCGGTGATGGAGAGCTTCCGGAGCTTGCGGTTAGCGACCTCCAGCTCCTGGTTGGTGCTCGCCAGCTCGCGGTTCTTCTGGTCCAGCTCGTCCTGCAGGCGCTTGATGCGCAGCATCGAGCGGACGCGCGCCTCCAGCTCCGGGAAGTTGATGGGCTTGGTGAGGTAGTCGTCGGCCCCCGCCTCCAGCCCCTCTACCTTGTCCTGCGTGGAGTCGCGCGCCGTGACCAGGATGATGGGGATGTAGGGGAGCTCCGCGTGGTTCTTGATCCGCCGGGAGACCTCGTACCCGTCCATGACGGGCATCATCACGTCGCAGAGGATCAGGTGCGGCGGGTTCTCGAGGACCATGGCGAGCGCCTCCTCGCCGTTGCCCGCGGTCTCGATCCGGTACCCCCGGCTGGAAAGGCGGGCGTCGATGATCTCCACGTTGTCCGGATGGTCGTCGACCACCAGGATGCGGGTTTCCTCGGCCTGCGGGGCACCGCTTTCGCTCAAGCCTGCACCTCGCGCCCGGAGCCGATGAACTTCTCGACCTCGGCGACGACGCGCCGGGGCTCGCAGGGCTTGGCGAGGTACCCGTCGCACCCGACCTCCTGCGCCTTGGCGCGGTCGGTGGCGAGGGCGTGCGCGGTGAGCGCGATGATGGGGATGGCGGCCGTGGCGGCGTCGCCCTTGAGGATCTTGGTCGCCTCCCACCCGTCGATGAGCGGGATGGAGATGTCCATGAGGATCAGGTCCGGGTCGTCCTCCCGGGCCATCCGGATGCCGTCCTCGCCGTTGCGGGCCTCGATCACCTCGTATCCGAAGTGCTCCAGGATCGTCCGGTAGACGGTCCGATTGTCTTCGTTGTCCTCGACCAGCAGGACGGTCTTGCTCGATTCGGACATTCCTGGATGCCTCCTGATCTGGATCGCGAGCCCCCGTCGCGTACTTCGGCACGGTGGCGCCGCACCTGGAAACCGAAGGTCGTAATGTATAGAGTGCCGCGCGAGCACCGCAAGGCGCGCTCGCGCGGCGGGCGCGGCCCCCGGGGGGTGGCACGCCCGTTGCGGCCCCCCGCGGGCCGGGGGTTCCTCCACACCTTATCTCAGCGTCCTGCCGCCATGTACTACGAAGACCAGACGAGACGGTTCAACCTCGTGAGCGGGCTGCTTTCCGGGGCGGTCCTGGGAGCGGGGGTCGCCCTCCTCCTCCTGCCGGACGCGGCACGGGTGCGGCGGGCCGGCCGCGCCGCGGGGGGGATCGGGCGCTCGGCTTCGCGCCGGCTGGGGGAGATGCGGGAGGAGCTCGGCGACACCGTGCAGGAGACCGTCCGGGCCGGACGGAAGCGGCTGGGTCGGTGACCCCATCCGGACCGGGTTCCATGCGCATGACCGGGGAAGGGCTGGAGCCGCTGTTCCGCCGCCGCTTCGGCGGGCGGCGCTTCATCGTCGTCTCCAACCGCGAGCCGTACGAGCACCGCTGGTCGGACGAGGTGGGGGAGATCGACGTCAGGCGCCCCGCCGGCGGGCTCACCTCGGCGCTCGATCCCCTTCTCCAGGCGCTGGGCGGGACCTGGGTGGCCTGGGGGAGCGGGGAGGCGGACGCCGCCGTTGTGGACAAGGCGCACCGCGTCCGCGTCCCGCCGGAGGACCCCAGCTACACGCTGCGGCGGGTGTGGCTGACGCAGCACGACATCCATCGCTACTACCTGGGCTTCGCGAACCAGTTTCTCTGGCCGCTCTGCCACCTTCGGCCCGACCTGACGCGGATCCGCTCCCGCTACTGGGAGCGCTACCGGCGGGTGAACCGCCGCTTCGCGGAGGCCGTGCTGGAGGAGGCGCGCGGCTCCGACGCGGCGGTGTGGGTGCAGGACTATCACCTGGCGCTCGCGCCGCTCTTCATCCGCGCGCAGCGGCCGGACCTGACGCTCGCGCACTTCTGGCACATCCCGTGGCCGCCCATCGACATCTTCCGCCTCTCCCCCCAGGCGCCGTACCTGCTGCGGGGGCTCCTGGCGAACGACCAGATGGGGTTCCACCTCGAAGCCTTCGCGCACAACTTCCTCCGCTGCGCGCAGCAGCTGGTCGGCGCGGAGGTGGACTGGGAGCAGGGGACGGCCACGCTGGACGGGCACACCTGCCACGTGGGGGCGTTCCCCATCTCCATAGACGTGCAGGCCTTCCGCGACGCCGCTTCGGCGCCGGGGGTGGAGGAGCGGATGGAGCGGCTGAGGCAGCGCTACGCGCCACAGGGCGGAATGGTGGGGGTGGGGGTGGACCGCATGGACTACTCCAAGGGGCTTCCGGAGAAGTTCAAGGCGCTGGAGTTCCTGTGGGAGCGGTACCCGGAGTTCCGCGAGCGCTTCACCTACATCCAGGTGGCCGTCCCCAGCCGGAGCGACATCGAGGCGTACGACGCGCTCTCGGAGAAGGTGGACCGGCAGGTGTGGGAGATCAACGAACGATTCGGGACCGAGACCTGGCGCCCAATCCACCTGATCAAGCAGTCGCTCCCGGCGGAGCGACTGGCGGTGCTGTACCGCATGGCGGACCTCTGCATCGTCAGCTCACTGCAGGACGGGATGAACCTGGTGGCCAAGGAGTACGTGGCGAGCCAGGTGGACCGCAGGGGGGTGCTACTCCTCTCGGAGTTCACCGGCGCGGCCGAGGAGATGGACCGGGCGGTGCCGATCAACCCCTACGCGCCGGAGGACTTCGCGCTGCGGGTGCGGGACGCCCTCATGCTTCCGGCGGAGGAGCGGCGCGCCCGGATGGAGGCGCTGCAGGGCTCCATGCGCAGCATCTTCGACTGGATGCACGAGGTGTTCGCCGGCTGGGGCGAGCTGGTCGCGGAGCGCGAGGACGCCGACCCGCAGGCGGAGTTCGCCATCCCGGCGGAGATGTCGTGAGCGCCTGAGCGCCGCACGTCAGGGCGGGGGAGCGTAGAGCCGGAAGGGGACGCCGGCCGCGTCCAGCTCCCCCGCCAGCCGGCCGACCTCCTCGGGGAAGGTCTCCAGGGCGAGGTTGCAGCGCGCGCTGGCGCCGGGCGGGGCGGGGACCACCTCCACGGGGATCTCCGCCCCGCCCGCCACCTCTTCCGCCCACAGCGCGTGGTGGGTGGTGTCGAAGGTGAAGAGCTGTCTCTGCATCGACTGAGCCTCCCGGTCGGTGACGCCCCCTCCACTCTCGCACTCTCGCACTCCCGCACTTATCTTCCGGCAGACCACCGCCACCATGCAAGCACCGCCGCAGAAAACGTGTCGTTTCCGCCGATCAGAGAGCAGCTCGACGCCATCCGGGAGGGTGCGCTCGAGATCGTCCCCGAGGAGGAGCTGGTCCGCAAGCTGGAGCGCTCCGCGCGCACCGGGGAGCCGCTGCGCGTCAAACAGGGGTTCGACCCCACCCGGCCCGACCTCCACGTCGGCCACGCCGTCTCCATCCGGAAGCTCCGGGTGTTTCAGGAGCTCGGGCACGAGGTGGTGTTCGTCGTGGGCGACTACACCGCCCTGATCGGCGATCCCACCGGGCGGAGCGAGCTGCGCCCCCAGCTCACCGAGGAGGAGGTCGCGGACAACGCGCGCACCTACACGGAGCAGGTCTTCCGCATCCTGGACCCAGCGCGGACCCGGGTGGAGTTCAACTCCTCCTGGCTCAAGCCCCTGCAGCTCGCGGACGTGCTGCGGCTGACGGGGCAGTACACCGTGGCCCGGATGCTGGAGCGGGACGACTTCGCGAACCGGTACGCGGAGGGACGGCCGATCTCGATCGTGGAGTTCATGTACCCCCTGATGCAGGGGTACGACTCCGTCGCCCTGCGGGCGGACGTGGAGCTGGGCGGCTCCGACCAGAAGTTCAACCTGCTGGTGGCTCGCGACCTCCAGGTGCGCTATGGCCAGGAGCCGCAGGTCTGCCTCCTGATGCCGCTCCTGCGGGGGACGGACGGGGTCCAGAAGATGTCCAAGTCGTACGACAACTACGTGGGGCTCACGCAGCCGCCGGAGGAGCAGTACGGGAAGACGATGTCGATCCCGGACGACCTGCTGGAGGAGTGGTACCGGCTCGCCTCCGGGCTTGGCGGAGAGGAGCTGGAGCGCGCCGTCGCCGGGGCCGCCTCGAACCCGTACGCCGCGAAGCGGGCGCTGGCCGCCCGCGTGGTGGAGACCTACCACGGGCCGGACGCGGCACGCGGAGCGTCCGAGCACTTCGACCGGCTCTTCCGGCGGCACGAGGCGCCGGAGGAGATGCCCGTGCTGGAGCTGTCTCCCGCGGACGAGGCGCTGTCCGTGGCGGACGGGGAGGTCGCGCTCCCGCGCCTTCTGTCGCGGGCCGGGCTCGCCGCCTCCAACAGCGAGGCGGTGCGGCTGATCCAGCAGGGCGCCGTATCGGTGGATGGGGAGAAGGCCGCCGGCCGTGAAGCGCGGCTCCGGGCCGAGGGGGAGTACGTCCTCCAGAAGGGAAAGCGGCACTTCGTGCGGGTGCGCTTCTCCGGCTGATCGCCGGTGCTCACCGGCGCCGGCCCGCGTGGAGCCTCGGCTCGCCGCTGACGCTAGCCCGAAACTTGCGCAGGTGGTTTCCCCGGACGAACGGGTCCTGCCCGGCCGTCCGGCTAATTTCGTCGTGGCGGGAAATGTGGCGCGGTGAGGTTGCGCTGGCCCACGGCGGGAACAAATGTTGATCTTAATCTCAGCGCTGAACAGACCGGAGCCTGGCGCTCCTCCGCGCCTCCCCCTGCGTGGGTGCCGGAGTGGCGCGTCCCTTCCCATCCTCGTCCCAGGAGGTGAGCCGCCCGATGACTCTTGTTGGTGAGTGCTCCGCCGCGGTGCTTGCCGGCGGCCGGGGCTGCTGAACAATCCCGTACAACTGCTTCACGGAGGTTCTTCATGGGTAAGCTCTTGAGGCTGCTGGTGACCCTGGTCGCCGCAGTCGGTCTGTCGACACCCCTGCTGGCGCAGGGAGGCGGCACAATCGCCGGCCGTGTGACCGACGCGGCTACGGGCCAGCCGATGGCCGGCGTGCAGGTGCAGGTCCAGCCCAACGGCGCGCGCGCGCTGACCGATGCCCAGGGCCAGTACCGGCTCACCGGCGTTCCCGCCGGGCGGCACACCGTCGCCGCCGCGTTCATCGGGCGGGAGGGCGCTGCCCAGCAGGTGACGCTCGCGGCGGGCGGCACCGCCACCGCCAACTTCTCGCTGGCTCCGACGGCGGTCGCGCTGGAGGGGCTCGTGGTGACGGCGACGGGCCAGACGCAGCGGCGTCGTGAGGTCGGCGCCTCCGTCGGGAACGTGGACATGGACCGCCAGGTCCCGCTGGCGGCGGTGACCAACCTGTCGCAGGTGCTGGCGTCGCGCTCTCCGGGCGTGGTGGTCCAGCAGTCGAGCGGCACCACCGGGACCAGCTCGCGGATCCGCATCCGTGGGGCGAACAGCGTCTCGCTTTCCAACGAGCCGCTGATCATCGTGGACGGTGTCCGGGTGAACAACTCCCACGACTCCTACTCGATCGGGGTCGGCGGGCAGAACATCTCCCGCTTCAACGACATCAATCCCGAGGACATCGAGAACATCGAGATCATCAAGGGGCCCGCGGCCTCTGCGCTCTACGGCACCGCCGCGGCGAACGGCGTGATCCAGATCACGACGAAGCGCGGGCGCGCGGGGAAGACGCGGTGGACCGTCTTCGGGGAGACGGGCACCCTGGTCCAGGAGAACGAGTTCCCGGCGAACTTCGCCCAGATCGGCCGAACCCGGACCGGGGGCCGCACCACGAACTGCAACATCGACAACCAGGCGCGCGGACTCTGCACGGCGGTGGCCGACTCGCTCGCCTCGTTCAGCCCGCTGGATACCCACAGCCCGTTCCGCGACGGCGTCCGCCGCAGCGTCGGCCTGAGCGCCGCCGGGGGGAGCGAGGTCGCCACCTACTACCTGGCGGGCGAGTACGAGGGCGAGCAGGGCGTGATGGACCCGAACGACCTCGCCCGGGTCAACCTGCGGGCCAACCTGCAGGGGCAGCTCCGGGAGAACCTGGACGTGACCCTCTCCACGGGGTTCATCTCCAGCGAGCTCGGGCTCCCCTACAACGACAACACGGCGTTCGGCGGGGTCTCCGCGGGCCTGCTGGGGAAGGCGTTCAACTGCACCGCGCAGACCCCCTGCGGCGGCGACACCATCAGCCAGGGCTTCTTCGCGCGCAATCCGCGCGAGTTCTTCTTCATCGAGAACCGCCAGAACATCCAGCGCTTCACCGGCGGGCTGAACGCCAACTGGCGTCCGCTGAGCTGGCTTAGCGCGGTGGGCCAGGCGGGGATGGACCTGAACAGCCGCTGGGACCACCAGCTCGTGGCGCCCAACGTCAGCACCTACAGCATCGGCCTGGCGGAGGGGAGCCGGTTCTCGAACCGCATCGGGATCGGCAACTACACGGCGAGCGCGACCGTGACGGGCACCTTCGACCCGACGACGGACCTGCAGTCCACCACGTCGATCGGCACCCAGTACATCCAGGAGATCTTCCGGGGCACTTCGGCTTCCGGCCGGGCGCTGCTCGGCGGGACCGCCTCCCTGGACGGCGCGAGCGCGGGCTTCTCCGTCGGTGAGAACAACCAGGAGGTGATCACCGTCGGAGCGTACGTGCAGCAGCAGCTGGCGTGGCGGGACCGCGTCTTCCTGTCGGGAGCGATCCGCGGCGACGACAACAGCGCCTTCGGGCAGGACTTCGGCCTGGTGATCTACCCCGCGGTCAACCTCTCCTGGGTGGTCTCGGAGGAGTCGTTCTTCCCGGGCAGCTCGTTCGTGGACAACCTCAGGCTCCGTGCCGCCTACGGGCAGTCGGGGCAGCGCCCCGGGTTCCGGCAGGCGGAGACCTTCTTCAACCCGGTGGCCGTTCGGGTGGGCACCGTGGACGTCCCGGCCCTCACGGTCGGCGGGACCGGCAACGTGCTGCTGGAGCCGGAGCGCTCGGCGGAGTGGGAGGCCGGCGTCGAGGCGGGCTTCCTCGGTGACCGCCTGGGTCTGGAGCTCAACTACTACGACCGGACGACCCGGAGCGCGCTGGTCTCCCAGCCGCTGCCGCCCTCGCTGGGGGCGAGCCCGTCGCGCTTCCAGAACCTGGGCGAGGTCACGAACGAGGGGGTCGAGGCGTCGCTGCGCGCGCGTCTCTTCGACACCCCCCGGCTGCAGGCCGACGTGACGCTTTCCGGGTCCACGAACCGGAACCGCCTCGTGGAGCTCGGCGAGGGGATCGAGCCGATCGTGTTCGGCTTCGACAACACGCAGCGCCACACCAACGGGTTCGCGCTGGGGTCGTACTTCCAGCGTGAGATCCTCAGCTTCGCGGACAAGAACGGCGACGGGGTCATCAGCCGCGTGAACTGTCCCGGGCAGGTCCGGGTCACGGGCGGGCCGGAGTGCGAGGTCGAGCTCTCGGACACGGCGGTCTTCCTCGGGCAGCCGCTCCCGACGCGGGAGTTCGCGCTCAACGGGAACGTTCTCCTCTTCGGGACGGTGCAGCTCCAGGCCCTCGTGAACCACCGCGGTGGCCAGCAGCTCTACAACGCCACCGGCTCGTTCCGCTGCGCGATCATCCAGAACTGCGAGGCGATCCAGAACCGGAACGCGCCGCTCGCGGAGCAGGCGAAGGCGGTCGCGTCGCTCATGGGGTCGCAGGCCGGATTCATCGAGGATGCCAGCTTCACGAAGCTCCGTGAAGTGGCGGTGAGCTTCCTGGCGCCGACGGGCATCCGCCGCCGGATGGGGAATGCCGACGCCGTGAAGCTCACCTTCGCCGGGCGGAACCTGGCGACCTGGACCAACTACAGTGGTCTGGATCCCGAGATCAACAGCAACGCGACCGGCAACTTCACCACCTCGGACTTCCTGGGACTGCCACCGGTGCGGACCTTCACGGTGCGCCTGGACGTCAGCTTCTGAGCGGCCTGGTCAACTCGAGCATAGATGAGATCAATGAGCAATAGATACCTTTTCGGGAGGGACCTCCGGTCCCTCCCCCGGTTCCTCGCCCTCGCCGCGGGACTGGCCCTGCCGCTCCAGGGATGTGACCTGGACACCCTTCTTCAGGTGGACGACCCGGACGTGGCCAAGCCGCAGTCGCTGGAGGGCCAGCCGGCGCTCCCGGCACTCCTCGCCGGGGCGCAGAGCGACTTCCAGGTGGGCTTCAGCGGGAGCAGCACCGTGGAGGGAATCGTGACGATGGGTGCTCTCCTCGCGGACGAGTTCGTCTGGGTGGAGACC
Source organism: Longimicrobiaceae bacterium (assembly GCA_035936415.1). Lineage (NCBI taxonomy): Bacteria > Pseudomonadati > Gemmatimonadota > Longimicrobiia > Longimicrobiales > Longimicrobiaceae > Longimicrobiaceae bacterium. Next base: position 1,206 of record DASYWD010000588.1, on the reverse strand, counting down.
TTCCCGACGCGCGAGCAGGTGGACCGCCGGAGCATCAACGAGCAGAACGTCAGCCTCCTGCCGATCTTCCGGAACCTCCAGCGTGCTCGCGCCGCGGCGGACCGGGCGAGCAGCGGCTTCGGGCGCTTCTCCCCGAACACGGTGGGCCATGCCACCGCCCTGAACCTTGCCGGGTACTCGCTGATCCTGCTGGCGGAGCACTACTGCTCGGGGGTGCCCCTCAGCACCCTGACGGCGAGCGGACAGACCGAGTTCGGCGCGCCGCAGACGAGCGAGCAGATGTACCAGGCCGCGATCGCCAGGTTCGACTCTGCGCTCGCGGCGGCGGCGGGGACCGGTGCCGCCGCGGTCGAGCAGCAGCGGCTCGCGCGCGTGGGCAAGGCCCGGGCGCTGCTCAACCTGAACCAGGTGGCCCAGGCTGCTGCGGTCGTCTCGGGGGTGCCGACGACCTATGCATCCCTGGTGTTCCACTCCGACAACAGCGGGCGGCAGAACAACGGGGTGTTCGCCTTCACCTGGCTCGGGCGGCGCTTCTCGGTCTCCAACGCGCGTGAAAGTGCGGCGACCGAGCCGTGGGAGCCGAATGCGCTCCCCTACCGCACCGACCGCGACCCGCGGGTGCCGTTTGAGCGGCGGACGGGAACGCTGTCGGTCGGCTTCAGCGGCGACCCGCTCTTCCTCGAGGCCAAGTACCCGGATCGTGGGACCGAGGTGGTCCTGGCGAGCGGTGTCGAGGCGCGCCTGATCGAGGCGGAGGCGGCGCTCCGCGCGGGCCAGACCGATCGGTTCCTGAGCATCCTGAACGCCCTGCGGGCGACGCCGCCGACGGGCTACTATCCGGTGGCGCGCTTCCCGGGGATCACCTCCCTCGCGCCCCTGACCGATCCGGGCAACCAGGTGGGCCGCCGGGAGCTGCTCTTCAAGGAGCGGGCGTACTGGATGTGGCTCACCGGCCACCGGGTCGGCGACCTGCGCAGGCTGGTCCGGCAGTACGGGGTGCCCGAGTCGGTTGCGTTCCCGTCCGGCCAGTACTACAAGGGTGGAGTCTACGGGGAGGACACCAACTTCCCGGTTCCGTTCGAGGAGCGGCAGAACGACCTTTTCCAGGGGTGCCTCGACCGCAAGGCCTGATGCCTTCGGTATAGGTCCCGGTCTTCGGGCCGCGAGTGGTTGAAACACGGGAGGGGGGGCCTACGCCCCCCAACC
>DASYWD010000587.1 GCA_035936415.1 Longimicrobiaceae bacterium | reverse complement strand
CCTCCAGCCGGTCGGCCGCCTTGATGGTGCGAAGCTCCACGCCGCACGCGCGCGGGTCCGCCTCCACCACGTGGACGGCCCACGGCCCCGCCGTGTCCGCGCGGAACAGGTGCCGCACCCCCCGGGCCACCGTCTCCGCTCGCGTCCAGCCGGGCACCGGCGGCGGGGCAGAGGACGGCGGCGGGGAGGACGGGCCGCACGCGGCGAGCAGCAGGGCCAGGGGAGCGATCCGGGTCGGGGAGCGGAGCATGGGCCTCCTTCGGCTGGGGTAGGAGCGGGGGAAGAATACGGCGCCGGGCGGGGGACGGCGAGGGGCGCCGTGGCCCGCATCCTGCCTGTCCTGGCGACCTTTGGCGTATCCGCGCCCGGGGGCGGGGCGGGAGCGCAGGTCCGCGCACGCGGCAGGACATACTCCATGGACATCACCGTAAACTGCAGGCTGGCGGGAGCGCTGGCGCGCCAGATCCGCGACGCGCGCGAAGATCTGACGCGGCGCTGGCTGGACCGCATCGCCGCGCGGGTGAACCTGGATCCCAACCGCGTCTTCCCCACCGACGAGCTGCTGGACCACGTTCCGCTCCTGATGGTGGGGATCGCCGACTACCTGGAGGACCCCGCTTCCGAGATCACGGCGGACGTGCCGGTGGTGGCGAAGGCGATCGAGCTGGGGGGGCTGCGCTACGGACAGGGCTTCGACGCGCACCAGATCCTCAAGGAGTACGAGATCCTGGGCGGGGTCCTCTTCGCCTTCCTCGTCCGCTCGGTGGACGAACTCGAGGAGCCCTGCACCCGCTCGGAGCTGCTCGCCTGCGCGCACCGCCTGTTCCGCGCGGTGTCGACCATCCAGCAGTACACCACGAGCCACTACCTCCGCCTTTCGGCCGAGCGGGTGCGCGAGCGCGAGAACCGCCTGCGCAGCTTCAACCGGATGGTGTCGCACGAGCTCAAGAACCGGATGGGGACGGTCCTGGGGGCCGGGCAGATGCTTCAGGAGGACTGGATCGCCGCCGACCCCGAGAAGCGCGCCCGCTTCGCCCGGATCGTCCTGCAGAACACGGAGGCCATGCAGGACGTCCTCCAGAACCTCATCGAGCTTTCCCGGCTGGACACCGACATGCGCCGCCAGCGGAACGTGCTCCTCCCCGAAGCGGTGGGCGAGGTGATCCGCCAGCTCCGGGAGATGGCGCAGTCGCGGGGGGTGGACGTGGCGGTCGAGGGGGAGCTGCCGCCCGTCGAGGTGAACGCCGCGGCGGTGGAGCTGTGCGTCTCCAACTACGTCTCCAACGCCATCAAGTACTCCGACCCGGCCAGGCCGGCGCGCCGGGTGCGCATCCGCGGCTGGATCGAGGAGAGTCCGGGGGGCGGGGGGTGCGAGCTGGTGGTGGAGGTGCGCGACAACGGGCTGGGGGTGCCCGAGGAGGGGCGCGACCGGCTCTTCCAGCGCTTCTTCCGGGCCCACGGGAGCACCGTCACCGGGGTGGAGGGAACGGGGCTGGGGCTCAGCATCGTGCGGGAAACGGTGGAGTCGCTCCGGGGTCGCGCCTGGGCCGAGTTCCCGGAGGAGGGATCGGTCTTCGCGCTGGCGCTGCCCTGCCGCCGGCAGGGGGAGCACGCGCCCGCGCAGCCACAGCCCGCGGAACGCGAAGGGGGGGAGCGGGGTTAGATCTTTCGGTCGCCCTCGGGTGCCGTTATCATGTCAGGACTTCCTCCAGAACGTCCCCGCGGCCTGCCTCCAACCGTGGGCCGGGATGTCACCGGCCTTACTTTCCCCGCATACTCAGATGCTCCAGACCCCACGCCCCGAGACGGGACGCAGGTCCACTCGTATCGAAGCGCTGAAGCGCGCCATCTCCGACCACGTCACCTACACCCTGGCCCTGGACCGCACCACGGCCACGGAGCGCGACCTGTACATGAGCACGGCGTGGAGCGTCCGCGACCGGCTCGCCGAGCGATGGGCGTCCACCCAGGCCGCATACCGGCACGACGACGTCAAGCGCGTCTACTACCTGTCCCTGGAGTTCCTCATGGGGAGGACCCTGGGGAACGCCCTGATCAACCTGGGGCTGGAGGAGGCCACTGCCGAGGCGCTCGCCGAGCTCGGCGTGGACCTCGCCGCTCTGGAGGAGCGCGAGCCCGACGCCGGGCTGGGGAACGGCGGCCTGGGGCGGCTGGCGGCCTGCTACCTCGACTCCATGGCGACGCTCGAGGTCCCGGCCTACGGCTACGGGATCCGCTACGAGCACGGGATCTTCCGGCAGCGGATCGACGCGCAGGGCCGGCAGGTGGAGATGCCGGACAACTGGCTCCGCGACGACAACCCCTGGGAGATCGCCCGGCCGGACCGCACCTACACCGTGAAGTTCAACGGCCGCGTGGTGGCGGAGCGCGACCCCGCGGGCCACTTCCACTACCGCTGGGTGGACACCGGCGACGTCCTGGCGATGGCGTACGACACGCCCATCCCCGGGTACTGCAACCACACCGTGAACACGCTGCGGCTCTGGGCGGCCAAGGCCACGGAGGAGTTCGACCTGGAGGGCTTCATCCGCGGCGACTACATCGCCGCGGTGGAGGCCAAGTCGCAGACGGAGACCATTTCCAAGGTCCTCTACCCGCCCGACGACACCGGGGCGGGGAAGGAGCTGCGGCTGAAGCAGCAGTACTTCTTCGTCTCCGCCACGCTGCAGGACATCATCCGGCGGTACAAGCAGGAGCGGAAGAGCTTCACGGATCTGCCCGACAAGGTGCAGGTGCAGCTCAACGACACCCACCCGGCGGTGGCGATCCCCGAGCTCATGCGCATCCTCATGGACGAGGAGGGGCTGGGGTGGGACGCGGCCTTCGACCTCGCCCGGCGCGTGTTCGCCTACACCAACCACACGGTGCTCCCGGAGGCGCTGGAGGCGTGGAGCGTGGAGCTGTTCGGGCGCCTCCTCCCGCGGCACCTGGACCTGGTGCGCGAGATCGACCGGCGCTTCCGCGCCGAGGTGGCGGAGCGCTTCCCGGACGACCCGGAGCGCGTGGAGCGGATGGCGATCATCTCCGGCGGCGAGGTGCGGATGGCGCACCTCGCCATCGTGGGGAGCCACACCACGAACGGGGTGGCCGCGCTGCACACCCGGATCCTGCGCGAGCGCATCTTCTCCGACTTCCACGCGCTCTGGCCGGACCGCATCACCTCGGTCACCAACGGGGTCACGCAGCGGCGCTGGATGCTGAAGGCCAACCCGGAGCTGTCGGAGCTGGTCACCGACGCGGTCGGCGACGAGTGGGTCGCGGACCTGCCGCGCCTGCAGGGGCTGGAGGCGCACGTGCACGACGCCGCCTTCCGGGAGCGCTGGCGGGCGGTGAAGGCGCACAACAAGTCCCGGCTGGCGAGGACGGTGCTGGCGGAGGCGGGGGTGCGCATCGACCCGCACGCCCTCATCGACGTGCAGGTGAAGCGGATGCACGAGTACAAGCGCCAGCTCCTCAACGCGCTCCGGCTGGTGGACCTGTACCTCCGCCTCCGCGACGAGCCGGGGCTGGACGTGGTGCCGCGGGCGGTCCTCTTCGGCGGAAAGGCGGCGCCTACCTACTGGACGGCCAAGCTGGTCATCCGCCTCATCAACGCCGTGGCCCGGGAGGTGAACTCCGACCCGTCGGTGCACGGCAAGCTGCAGGTTGCCTTCCTCCCGGACTACCGCGTGTCGCAGGCGGAGCGGATCTTCCCCGGGAGCGACCTGTCGGAGCAGATCTCCACCGCGGGGTACGAGGCGTCGGGGACGGGGAACATGAAGTTCGCGCTGAACGGCGCCCTCACCATCGGCACGCTGGACGGGGCGAACGTGGAGATCGCGGAGGCGGTGGGGGCGGAGAACCTGTTCATCTTCGGGCTGACCGCGGAGCAGGTGGCCCGGGCGAAGGCCGCCGGCTACGACCCGCGCCGCTTCTACGAGGCGAGCCCGCGGCTCCGGCGGGTGCTGGACTTCGTCGCCGGGGGCGGGCTCTCGCCGGACGAGCCCGGGGTGTTCCGGCCGCTCGTGGACTCCCTGCTGCACGACGACCGCTTCATGCTCCTGGCCGACTTCGACGCCTACCTGGAGGCGCAAGACGCGGTGGACGCGGCCTACCGCCACCCCGAGGCGTGGACGCGCACGGCGATCCTGAACGTGGCGCGCTGCGGCTATTTCTCCAGCGACCGCTCGGTGCGGGAGTACGCCGACCGGATCTGGAAGCTGAAGTAGCACCGCGCGCGGCTGGCTCGCGAAGAAGGGGGCGGTCCGGGATCCCGGACCGCCCCCTTCGGCGAGGGCCCGACCGCGGCCGACCCGCCTTCATCGCCGCGCCCCTCTCCGAAAATGCCGATGCCCCGGTGCCGCACCCGCGTTTCCCTGCGACGGTTCCTCTCCCCGGTCCCGCTGGTGCTCGGGCTCGCGGTGGCCGTCCTGGCCTCCGCCTGCTCGCGCAACCCCCGGGCTCTCGCCGGGCCGGATCCGTCGGACGACGGCCCTCCCCCCATCGCGCGGGAGTTCCGCGGCGTGTGGGTTGCGAGCGTCGCCAACATCGACTGGCCCTCCCGCCCCGGCCTCCCGGTGGCGCAGCAGCAGGCGGAGCTGCTCGCCATGCTGGACCGGGCGAAGGCGCTCGGCCTGAACGCCGTGATCCTGCAGGTGCGCCCCGCCGCGGACGCGCTGTACCGCTCTGAGCTGGAGCCCTGGTCGGAGTACCTGACCGGGGAACAGGGGAGGGCGCCGGAGCCGCTCTACGACCCGCTGGAGCTGGCCGTCACCGAGGCGCACCGGCGCGGGCTGGAGCTGCACGCCTGGTTCAACCCGTACCGCGCCCGCCACCCCTCGGCCACGGGACCGGAGGCGGCCAGCCACATCGCCCGCGCCCGCCCGGAGCTGGTGAAGCGCTACGGCGGCTTCCTCTGGATGGACCCGGGGGAGCCGGAGGTGCAGGAGCGCACGGTGCAGGTGATGCTGGACGTGGTGCGGCGGTACGACGTGGACGGGATCCACATCGACGACTACTTCTACCCCTACCCGGTGCGCGACTCCGCCGGGGCCATCGTCCCGTTCCCGGACGAGCCGAGCTGGCGCCGCTACGTGGAGGCCGGGGGGCGGCTGGAGCGGGACGACTGGCGCAGACAGAACGTGGACGAGCTGGTGGAGCGCCTGTACCGGGAGATCAAGCGGGAGAAGCCGTGGGTGAAGTTCGGGATCTCCCCATTCGGCATCTGGCGCCCGGGGCACCCGGAGCAGATCCGGACCGGCTTCGACCAGTACGGGCAGATCTACGCCGACGCGCGGAGGTGGTGGCTGGAGGGGTGGATGGACTACTTCGCCCCGCAGCTCTACTGGCCCATCGCGCAGACGCCGCAGAGCTATCCCGTCCTGCTCCGCTGGTGGGCGGAGCGCAACGCGCGGGGACGCCATCTCTGGCCGGGGAACTTCACCAGCCGCGTGGCCTACGGCGACCGCCCGTTCTGGCCGGCGGAGGAGATCCTGGGGCAGGTGTACGTCACCCGCGGGCACCCCGGCGCGACCGGGAACGTGCACTTCAGCATGCGGGTGCTGATGCAGGACCCGGACAGCCTGGCGACCCTGCTGGCGACGCAGGCGTACCGCGAGCCGGCGCTGGTCCCCGCCTCGCCCTGGCTCTACGCCGGAGCGCCGGGCCGGCCGGGGGTGGAGGCGCGCCGGGGCGCCGGGGGCGTCGAGCTGACGCTGGAGCCGGCCGGAAGCGTGGGGCCGACGTGGTGGGCGGTCCGCTCGCGCTTCGGCACGGGCTGGCGGCGGGAGGTGCTCCCCGGGTGGATGCGGACGCACGCCGTCTCCGCAGATTCCACCGGCGCCGTCGCGGAGGAGGTGGTGGTCTCCGCCGTGGACCGGGTGGGGAACGAGGGGCCCGCGGCGAGGCTGCGGGTCCGGGAGCGGTGAAGAAGATCGGGCGCCCCGGCATGCGGGGCGCCCGATCCGGCTTCTACGGCCGCGGCTCGTCCGCGGCCGGAGGCGGCGGGGTCCTCCGCCTCCGGCCCGCCCGCACCCGTCGGAACACCAGCCAGGCGAGCCAGAGGATCACCGCGAGGGGCACCAGGATCCCCAGCGAGGCGATGAACGCGGCGACGAAGCCCACGAAGTTGCGCCAGGCGTCGCGGAAGGCGGTCATGATCGGGTTCGCCCCCGGGTAGTCCCCGACGACGGGGTACGGCTCGTGGAGGTTCACCGTCAGCGTGCTCACCGCGGCGCGCGTCCGCAGGTACCGGAGCCGCCCCTCGTACCGCTCGATCTGCTCGCGGACGCGGGCGAGCTCCCGCTCCACCGCCAGCACGTCCTCCAGCCGCCCCGTGCGGGTGCGGAGCAGCTCCACCAGGCGCTCTTCCAGCCGCCGGGCGTTCGCCATCCGGGCGCTCACGTCGACGAACTCCTCCCCCACGTCCTGCGCGGTCACGTTCACCGACTCCACCTCGCCCAGCGGGCGGAGGCCGCGAAGCGCCTCGTCGAAGCGCTCCGCCGGGACCTTCACCTCCAGCATGGCATGGCGCGTGGCCCGCCGGCCGCCCTGCAGTGCGGTGTTGGCGACGTAGCCTCCCAGCCGCTGCGCCAGCTCCCGCACCTTTGCGATGGCCGGCTCCAGGGAATCCACCTGCACGGTGGCCTGACCGCTGCGGATGATCATCGCCGGGACGGCGATGGTGTCGGCCGCGGCCGGGTCGGTGGGGAGCTGCGCCCCAGCACCGGCGCTCGCGACCGCCTGGCGGGTGCCCTCGGCCACCCCGGCGTCGAGGCTCACGGGAGGGGAGGCCGGGGCCGGAGCGTAGGGCGGGGCGGGGGCGACCTCGGAGTACGCGACGAGCTCCTCCCTCTCTCCGCCGCCGGAGGTGGCGGTGTCGCCGCAGCCGGAGAGGACGAGGAGGGCGGGGAGGAGGAGAAGCGATGGTTTCCGCATGGGGTCCCGGTCGGGTGGAAGGAGCGGGGGTGCAGCGACGCTGCATCGTACCCGCCGATCCTCGCACTGCTCCTTCGGGCGGCGGCCGCCTCTCCCTCAGGGATAGAGCAGGTACGGCTTCCGGGTCTCGGCGAAGCGCTCGGCTTCCTCCTCCCAGTCCAGCAGCACCTCCGCCAGGTCGTCGGCCTCCACGGCCAGCCGCAGCTGGTCCGTCCCGGCGAGCCGGTCGAAGTGCGACCGGAGCCACTGGAACTCCTCGCGGTGCCGCCGGAAGATGGCGTCCAGCAGCACGAGGGAGGTGGAGACGGGCCGGTATGCGTCCCGGTGGGTCACGACGAGGCGGACGCCCCGCAGCGGCTGGCCGGCGAACTTGCGGTCGCCGGGGTCCTGCGGGGTGAAGCCCACCGCCTCGAAGCGTACGCCGGGGAGCCGGCGCCCGTTCATCTCCCGCGCGATCTCGAACGCGTCCAGCCAGGGAGCGCCCACCTGCTCGAACGGGTGCGACGAGCCGCGCCCCACCGACAGGTTGGTCCCCTCGAAGAACACGGTCCCGGGGTAGTGGATCGCCGACTCCAGCCGCGGGATGTTGGGCGAGGGCGGCACCCAGGGGAGCCCCGTCCGGTCGAACCACGCCTCCCGCCGCCACCCCTCCGCCGGCACCACCACGAGCTCCGCCCCGATCCCGAACTCCCGGTTGAAGAGCTGCGCCAGCTCCCCCGCCGTCATCCCGTGCCGCACCGGGATGGGGTACATCCCCACGAAGGTGGCGAAGGCGGTGTCCAGCTGGTTCCCCTCCACCACGACGCCGTTGATGGGGTTGGGGCGGTCCAGCACCACGAAGGGGATCCGGGCCCCGGCCGCGGCCTGCATCGCCAGCGCCATGGTGTAGACGTAGGTGTAGGGCCGCGCGCCGATGTCCTGGATGTCGAAGACCAGCGCCTCGACTCCCCGGAGCATCTCCGGCGTGGGCCTGCGCGTGTCGCCGTACAGCGAGTGGATCGGCAGCCCCGTCCGCTCGTCCGTGCCCGACGCGACCTTCTCCCCGGGCGCCGCGGCGCCCCGGATCCCGTGCTCCGGCGAGAAGAGCGCCACCAGCTCCAGCTGGTCCGACGCGGCCAGCCGGTCGATGGTGAGGGTCCGGGCGCGGTCCACCCCCGTCTGGTTGGTGACGAGGCCCACCCGCTTCCCGAGCACCGCGGCGGGCGGACTTTCCAGGAACACTTCCACTCCCGGCCGCACCCACGGCGGCTCCGGCGGGGCGGGTGAGGAGGCGGGCACGGGCGCGCATGCGGCGGCGAGCGCCAGCGCGGCGAGTCTGAGCGTCTTCATCTCGTCCGGGGTCGGTCGGTTCATGGGCGGCGTTCCGCACTTCGCACCTCGCACTTCGCACTTCCGTTCCCCCAACCTACTTCCCGCCGTCCGCCGCGGAAACGCCGGAGCGGACGGAGGTCGGCTTGACGCCCCCTCCGGGGAGGCGTACGATACCGAAGACCCGCCACCCAGGATCCCTGCGGAGACACGATGTCCCGACCCCGCCGTACGGCCGCGCTCGTCGGATGTGCGGCGCTCGCGGCGCTCGCCGCCTGCGCGCCCGGCACGCAGGCGGCTTCAGCGCCGCCCCTGCCCGCCGGTGCCGCGCTCCGCGCGGAGCTCTCTCCCGCGGGCTCGGCGTGGGTGGAGCGCACGCTTGCGTCCCTCACCCTGCGCGAGAAGGTGGCGCAGATGGTGATGCCGTGGGTGGGCGGCGAGTACGCGGCGGTGGACTCGCCGGAGTTCGAGAGCGTGGCGAAGTGGGTGGAGCAGGACCGCGTCGGCGGGCTGATCCTTTCCATCGGGCTGCCGCACAGCTACGCAGCGAAGCTCAACGAGCTGCAGCGCCGCGCCCGCGTCCCGCTCCTGATCACCGCCGACATGGAGAACGGGCCGGGGATGCGCCTGGCCGGCGTCTACTCCCTTCCGCACCTTCTCCCGCAGGGCGGCGGCACGGTGTTCCCGCCGGCGATGGCGCTGGGCGCCACCGGGTCGGACTCGCTCGCGTACGAGACCGGGCGCGTGCTGGGCGAGGAGGCGCGGGCGGTGGGGGTACACCTCACCTTCGGACCGGTGCTGGACGTCAACTCCAACCCCGCCAACCCGATCATCAACACCCGCTCCTTCGGCGAGGACCCGGCGCTGGTGGCCCGGCTGGGCGCCGCCTTCATCCGCGGAGCGCAGGAGCGGGGGCTGATGACCACGGCCAAGCACTTCCCGGGGCACGGCGACACGGAGGTCGATTCGCACATCGACCTCCCCACCATCTCGGCGGACCGGGCGCGGCTGGACGCGGTGGAGCTGGTCCCCTTCCGCGCCGCGGCGGAGGCGGGGATCGACGGGATGATGATCGCGCACATCGCCGTCGTCGGGGTGGAGGGGGAGGACGCCCCCCCGGCCTCCGTGTCGAAGCACTTCGTCACCGGCGTGCTCCGCGAGGAGATGGGGTTCGGCGGGCTGGTGTTCACCGACGCCATGACCATGGGCGGGGTGGCGAAGCGCTACGGCGCCACCGAGCCGCTGCTGCTGGCGGTGGAGGCGGGCGCGGACGTCCTGCTCATGCCCCGCGACGTCTCCGTGGCGGTGGAGACGGTCACCCGCGCCGTGGAGGCCGGGCGGATCGCGGAGGCGCGCATCGACCGCTCCGTCCGCCGCATCCTGGCGGCCAAGGCCCGCGCCGGCCTCCCGGAGCGGCGCCTGGTGGAGCTGGACGCCGTGGACGAGGTGGTCGGCACCCGCCCGCACCGCGCCGTGGCGGAGGAGATCGCCCGCCGCTCCATCACCCTCGCGCGCGACCAGCGCGGCCTGGTCCCCCTCCCGGCCGGGGCCCGCCGCGTTCTTTCGGTCACCTACGCGGAGGTGGCCGACCTGGTCGCCGGCCGTGCCTTCAACCGCGAGCTGGCCGCCGGTGGGGCCCAGGTCTCCTCCGCCCGGGTGGACGACCGCACCCTCCCGGTGGAGTTCGAGGCCCTCCGCCGCCGTGCCGACTCCGCGGACGTGATCGTCGTCTCCGCCTACGTGTCCCCGCGCGAGTACCGGGGCACGGTGGGCGCGCAGGGGGGCTTCCCGGAGTTCGTGGAGGCGCTCTCCGCGGCGGGGAAGCCCGTGGTCGCCGTCACCTTCGGCAACCCGTACCTGGTCTCCACCTACCCCTCCGTCCCCGCCTACCTGCTGGCCTGGGGCGGCGCCGAGGTGAGCCAGCGCGCCGCCGCGCGCGCGCTGCTGGGGAAGGAGCCGATCACGGGAACGCTGCCGATCACGATTCCGCCGTCGCTCCCGCGGGGCACGGGGATAAAGAGAGGAATGTAGAATGAAGAATGCAGAATGTAGAAAGGGGATCCACATGGCCGGGACGACGTCGCGCACACGCAAGCTGTTCGTTGCTTCGTTCTTCGTTCTCCATTCTTCATTCGCTTTCGCCGCCTGTGTCCCCGTGACCCCTCCACCCTCCGCCCCCACCCGCCTCCCGGGAGCCGCGGTCCTCGTCCCGGCCCGGCCCGAGGCCGTGGGGCTCGCGCCGGGGCTCGGGGAGCGGCTGGACACCATCGCCCGGGCGGCGGTGGCGGAGCGGGCGGCTTCCGGCATCGCGGCGGCGGTGGGGCGGCACGGGCGGCTGGTGCACTCGCGGGGGTACGGCACCACCGACTGGGCGCCGGGCTCGCCCGAGGTGACGGACAGCACCGTCTTCGACCTGGCGTCGCTCACCAAGGTGGTCGCCACCACCACGGCGGCCATGATCCTGGAGGACGAGGGACGGCTGCAGCTGGACCGGCCGGTGGCGTTCTACGTCCCGGAGATCACCGACTCGCTCAAGCAGGGGATCACGGTACGGCAGATCCTGACGCACCAGGGCGGCTTCGAGGCGTTCGCGCCGCTCTACCTGGACACGAAGGGGCAGGCGGAGTACCTGCGGAAGATCAACGAGCGGCCGCTCAAGCACGCGCCGGGGACCGAGACGGTCTACAGCGACTGGGACCTGATCCTCCTCCAGCGCGTCATCGAGCGCATCTCCGGGCAGACGCTGGACGAGTTCACCCAGGCGCGCATCTTCCGGCCGCTGGGGATGCACGACACCGGGTTCCGCCCCTCGCCCACGCTCCGGCCGCGGATCGCGGCGACCGAGGTGGACCGTCGGCGCGGCGGGCTGATCCAGGGCGAGGTGCACGACCCCAACGCCTGGGCCATGGGCGGGGTGGCGGGGCACGCGGGGCTCTTCTCCTCCGCGCGCGACCTCTCCGTGTTCGCGCAGATGATGCTCAACAACGGCGAGTACGGGGGGGTGCGGATCCTCCGCCCGGAGACGGTCGCGCGGTGGACGGCGCCGCAGTTCGCCGGCTCCAGCCGCGCGCTGGGGTGGGACACGCCGTCCGGGCGCTCCAGCGCGGGACGCTTCTTCGGGCCGCGCAGCTACGGGCACACCGGGTACACGGGGACCTCGCTCTGGATGGACCCGGAGCGGGGGGTGTTCGTGGTGCTCCTCACCAACCGGGTGAACCCCACGGCGGAGAACCAGAAGCACGTGCCGCTGCGGCGGACCGTGGCGGACGCGGTGCAGGAGGCGGTGATGGATGCGCCGCTGACCGACTGGGAGGGGAGGAGGAACGAAGAATGAGGAACGGGGAACGTAGAAAGGCGGCGCGGGGGGCGGGTTGAGCCTCGCGCTCGGGGACTGGCTGGTCGTCGCGGCGTACTTCGTCGTCTCCGGCGCGATCGGGGTGCTCTTCGCGCGGCGCGGGGGGCGGTCGCTCGCGGACTTCTTCATCTCCGGGCGGTCCCTGCCGTGGTGGCTGGCGGGGACCTCGATGGTGGCGACCACCTTCGCGGCGGACACGCCGCTGGCGGTCACCGGGATGGTGGCGGAGCACGGGGTCTCCGGGAACTGGCTCTGGTGGAACATGGTGATGAGCGGGATCCTCACCGTGTTCTTCTACGCCCGGCTCTGGAGGCGCGCGGAGGTGCTCACCGACGCGGAGTTCGCGGAGATCCGCTACGCCGGGCGCCCCGCGGCCTTCCTGCGGGCGTTCCGCGCCCTGTACCTGGCCCTCCCCGTGAACCTCATCATCATGGGGTGGGTGAACCTGGCGATGGTGAAGATCCTGGACGTGGCGCTGGGGCTCGACCCCTGGACGTCGCTCCTGGTGCTCTTCGTCGTCACCGCGGTCTACTCCGCGCTCTCCGGGCTCTGGGGGGTGGTGGTCACCGACTTCATCCAGTTCGGGATCGCCATGGCGGGGTCCATCGCGCTGGCGGTGTACGCGGTTGGCGCGGTGGGGGGGATGGACGGGCTGCGCGCGGGGCTGGCGGCGCGCTACGGCTCCGCGGAACCGGTGCTCTCGCTCCTCCCGCCCGCCGACGCGGCGTGGATGCCGGCCATCACCCTGGTCGTCTACCTGGGCGTCCAGTGGTGGGCGGCGTGGTACCCCGGCGCGGAGCCGGGGGGCGGCGGCTACGTGGCGCAGCGGATCTTTTCCGCGCGCACGGAGCGCGACGGCGTGCTGGCGACGCTCTGGTTCAACGTGGCCATGTACGCGGTGCGGCCCTGGCCGTGGATCCTGGTGGCGCTCGCCTCGCTGGTCCTCTACCCGGGGCTGCAGGACCCCTCCACCGGCTATGTCCGGGCGATGGTGGACCTCCTCCCCACGCCGGTGAAGGGGCTGATGCTCGCCTCCTTCGCGGCGGCGTACATGTCCACCATCTCCACCCAGCTCAACTGGGGCGCGTCGTACCTGGTGAGCGACGTGTACCTGCGCTTCGTGAACCCGCGGGCCTCCGAGCGGCGCCGGGTTGCGTTGTCCCGCGCGGCCACGGTGCTCCTCTTCGCCCTCTCGGCCGGGGTGACGAGCCGCCTTTCCTCCATCGAGGGGGCGTGGAAGATCCTGATCGCGCTCGGTGCGGGGACGGGGCTGGTGTACATCCTGCGGTGGTACTGGTGGCGCATCAACGCCTGGACGGAGATCAGCGCGATGCTCGCCTCCCTGGCGGCGTCGCTGGTCCTGCAGGGCGCCTTCGGCCTGGACGCCGCCGACCCGCGCGAGTTCGCGCTCCTGATGCTGGCCACCGTCGCGGTCACCACCGTGGTCTGGATCGCGGCTACCTTCCTGACGCCCGCGGTCCCCGAGGACACGCTCGTGGCGTTCTACCGGCGCGTCCGGCCGGGCGGGCCGGGGTGGCGCCGCGTGGCGCTGGCGGCCGGGTACGGGGCGGAGCCCATCCAGGGCGGCGCGCTGAACTGGACCAACTGGGTGGCCGGGGTGGTGGCGGTGTACGCGACCCTCTTCGGCACCGGGCGCATCCTCTTCGGGGAAGCGGCAGAGGGGCTGGGGCTGCTCCTCGTGGCCGCCGCGGCCTTCGTCTGGATCGCGCGGACCCTGGCGAGGGAGCCGCCGGCGCAGCCGTCCGGGGGGGTGCCGTCCGGTGAAGCACACGGGGTTCCCGCCTGAGCCGGCGGGAACCCCGTTGTTTGAGCCTCCGGCGCTTCTTCCGACTACCGGCTCACCTTCTCTACCTTCGTGAGGGTGTGGAGGGCGACCGGGTAGCCGTCGTAGTACTTGTTGGCACCCCAGTTGGGGATGTACGTCTCCAGGCCTCCGTTGTAGGTGATACCCTTGTATTTCGTGCTGACGATGAGCGTGTCCCCCCGCTTCACCCCAAGCGAGTCGAGCCTCGCCCGCAGTAACTCAGGTGTGCCGATCACGATGCGGTCTATGTGGAGCGAGTCGCCCCGATCCAGGAACTGCAGCCTGTCCAGGTAGTGGTCCCATGGACGGCCGTCGACATCGCCCTGGAACGCCCGCAGGATCACCCGCTCCTCGACGAGATCCTCAGTCGCCGGCTGAGGCCCCCTGTAGATCTTGAACGCGCTGTCGAGCAACGAGCCGCACGAGGTGAGCACCGCGGCGGCAAGCGCCAGTGGCAGCAGGCGAATCGGGTGAAGCCACGCTTTCATGGTCGGCCTCCTACTGCACGGGTTCGTTGCTGAAGTAGATGTACTTCCAGCCCGGTACGCTCGCCTCTCGGCTCCATGCCTGGCTGAAAGTCGTACTCGTGCGATTCGCCTGCCACTCCAGGATGAACTCCCCGTTACGGGTGTCGCTTACGTAGCGATAGACCCGCCCCGACCAGTTCTCCCACTGCAGGAAGTCGGTGAAGAAGTTGCCGCGGAAGTGCTTGTACTTCACCGACCGGCCGAGAGAGTTGTTGTGGTAGTCCATCACATGGCCCACCGGGAGGTTGGGACTGGTCCTCTCGTGGTAGTCCGTGATCGCATGGGCGACGATCTCGCCCACGTATGCTCGTAGCATGACGCTCCCGAAGATATGGCGGTGAGCATCCCGTTGGGTGTCGTCCCGCGCCAGGAGTGGAAAGAGAGCTTGCGACCGGGTTTCCGCACGCTCTTGGGTTACCTTCGCGCGCCAGTACACGTAGCCGCCGTACCCCAGGGCTGCAGCGGCTCCCGCAAGCAGCCACGGTCCCTGGACGGTCAACTCGCTCCCCTGCCCTCGACCCTCACCTGCTGCCCGGATCAGATCATCCCTGCTTGCGGCGCTCAGCGGCTGGACGCCGTGCTCGGTCTGCCAGGAGAGGGACTCGTAGTAATACATCTGTTCCGTCTCAGGCTGGGTCATCTGAAGTCTATGGATCTCCTCTTCCAGCGTCGGAGTGGCGTACGGGTCCGGCTCCACTTCCGTCTGGCCGCTCCAGCTCGGGTCGTCGTCGTAGCCGTACGGATTAGCGTACGGGTCCTCGTACGTACACGTGCTCGCGACCACGGTGGGATCCGTCGAATGATCCTGGAAGGGGCAGATCGCTTCCCCTGCGGTATTGAACTCCTGCAGGCGGGTCTGGTACGCCGCCCATGCGGTCCGATAGCGTCGCATGTCTTCGTGAGCATCGCGCACCATCCCCCGGTACCCCGTTCCAGGATACAGTTCCAGCAAGCGCTTTTCGACGTACTCCCAGTACGGCTCTCCCTGCCGGATGAGCTTTGCTGCATCGTGATGCCGATTGACGAACTCACGATAGATGATGTACTGCACCACGGCCGGGTAATGAGGCGTTGCAGTCGAGAATCTTGGCGGCCGTGGCATTTCCGGAGCGCGGCCTCTCGAAGGAGTCGGCCGGACCGACGTCTGCTCGGGTGCAGTGGGATGATTCGCGTCCTGGCAGCCGATGAGTAGTGCGATCGGGAGCGCGAGGGCGAGGCGCGAGAAGCGGCGGAGCATCATGGTCGAGTTGTTCTGTTGAGCAGGGGGACCGGTCCGGTACGGCCTATCGCAGTTCCCGGATGAATCCTTGGACGAGGGACCTTGCCCGGAAAAGATTCCGGGCCGAGATGGCGTTTGGCTGTGAAGAGGGAGAGGCGTGTCCGGGGTGCTCACCTACACCTTCTGTCTGTAAGCATGCGCACGGACGCCGGAATCATAGGGGAGCGCTGGCTGTCCGTCAACCCTGACTCCGGACGCAGCCTTGCGTCGTGAGCGGCACCCTGTATGCTTCTGGAAGTGGCATCTACCCGAACCGACCGAA
Source organism: Longimicrobiaceae bacterium (assembly GCA_035936415.1). NCBI lineage: Bacteria > Pseudomonadati > Gemmatimonadota > Longimicrobiia > Longimicrobiales > Longimicrobiaceae > Longimicrobiaceae bacterium. The sequence continues at coordinate 2,171 of DASYWD010000587.1, read as the reverse complement.
GAGGCAAATGGCGCAAGTCCGAGAGCGCGTCCCCGTAGCCATCGTAGAGTACGACGAGATCGCGCGCACCGTCGCCCACCGCATCGCCGAGGTGATGCGGGCCAAGAGGGAGGCCGGCGGCACCCCGGTGCTGGGCCTGGCGACCGGGAGCACCCCCATCGGGATCTACCGCGAGCTGATCCGCATGCACCGGGAGGAAGGGCTCGACTTCTCCGACGTCGTGACCTTCAACCTGGACGAGTACTACCCGATGGACCCGAAGAGCATCCACTCGTACCACCGGTACATGTGGGAGAACCTCTTCGAGCACATCAACGTCCGCCCGGAGAACGTGCACGTCCCGCGGGGCGACCTCCCCCGCGAGGAGGTGGAGGCGCACTGCGCGGCGTACGAGCAGGCGATCCGCGACCACGGCGGGATCGACTTCCAGATCCTGGGGATCGGGAAGACGGGGCACATCGGCTTCAACGAGCCGGGCTCCGGGAAGGAGTCGCGCACCCGCCTGCTCGCGCTGGACACGGTGACCCGCCGCGACGCCGCCGCCGACTTCTTCGGCGAGGACAACGTCCCCATGGAGGCCATCACCATGGGCGTGGCCTCCATCCTGGACGCGCGGGAGATCGCCCTGATCGCCACCGGCGAGCACAAGGCGGCGGTCGTGCAGCGCGCCGTGGAGGGCGAGCCCGACCCCGACGTGGCGGCCACCTACCTGCAGGACCACCCCAACGCCACCTTCTACCTGGACCCGGCGGCGGCGGCGGAGCTGACCCGCATCAAGACCCCCTGGGTGGTGGGCGAGGTGCGCTGGAACCGCAAGCTGGAGATCGAGGCGGTGATCTGGCTGAGCCAGATGACCGGCAAGAGCATCCTCAAGCTGGACACCAACGACTACCGGGAGCACCACCTTTCCGCGCTGGTGGCGCGCTACGGCTCGGCCGGGCCGCTGAACGGCGAGGTCTTCAACGCCCTGCTCACCAAGGTGCGGGGGAAGAGCCGGCTCCCCAGCGGCAAGCGGATCATCGTCTTCTCGCCGCACCCGGACGACGACGTGATCTCCATGGGCGGGATCCTCAACAAGCTGCACCAGAACGGGAACCACATCGTCGTCGCCTACCAGACCTCGGGGAACATCGCGGTCTTCGACCACGAGGTGCGGCGCTACATGGACTTCCTGCGCCGCTTCGACCGCGACTTCCACGTCGCCGACGGCAAGGTGGCGGACTTCACCGACCGCGTGGAAGGCTTCCTGGACCGGAAGCGCCCCGGGGAGGTGGACATCGACGAGGTGCTCCGCATCAAGCAGCGGATCCGCGAGGCGGAGGCGGTCTCCGGGATCGAGACGTTCGGGATGACGCGCGAGCAGGCGTGCTTCCTCAACCTCCCCTTCTACCAGACGGGGAAGGTCCGCAAGGACCTCATCGGCCCGCGCGACGTGGAGATCACCCTGGAGCTGCTGGAGCGCGAGCGGCCGGAGCTGATCTTCGTGGCCGGCGACCTGTCCGACCCGCACGGCACCCACCGCATGTGCCTGCAGGCCGTGGAGCGGGCGCTGGAGCAGTACTCCGGCGAGCAGCCCGAGGTGTGGTACTACCGCGGCGCCTGGCAGGAGTGGGCCGTCTCCGAGGCGGACGTGCTGGTGCCCATGTCCGAGGAGGAGCTGCAGGTGAAGACGCTCGCGATCTTCAAGCACCAGAGCCAGAAGGACCGGGCGCCCTTCCCCGGGCAGGACGACCGCGAGTTCTGGCAGCGGGTGCAGGAGCGCAACACCGCCACCGCGCGCATCGTGGACCGGCTGGGGCTCCCCGAGTACTACGCCATGGAGGCGTACGTCGTCCGCCGCAACGGGGCTCCGCTGGACACCGAGACCATCTCCACGGCGCAGCTCGCCGCGCCGCCGCGGATGCGGCGCGCCAGCGACTTCGCGGGCGCCACCCCGGTCCCCCCGGGCGGGGACGAGCCGGGGGAGGTGGGCGGGAAGACGGTGCTGGAAGCGGGGGCGCGCTGACTTGGCGCCGCGATACCTGGCGGGGGTGGACGGGGGCGGTACCAAGACGGTGGCCGCCCTCGCCGACGAGCACGGGAACGAGCTGATCCGCCGCACCGGGCCCGCCGGGCTGGTGGACCCGCGCGACCCCGCCGCGTCCGCCGCGGTGGTTGCGGCCCTGGTGCGC
>DASYWD010000586.1 GCA_035936415.1 Longimicrobiaceae bacterium | reverse complement strand
GCCGCGAGCTGGGCGGGCACCACCCGCGCCCCCGGCAGCTCCCGCTCGATCTCGGCCCGGTGGATCACGGCGGCCTCCCCGGTGAAGAGCGGAGGGTCGCCCCCGCGGAAGCGGTCCAGCACCTCCTCCAGCGTCCCGGCGCGCGGTGCGAGCACCTCCTCCACCCCCGCGCCGAAGCGATAGCAGGCGGCGTACACGTCGCGGCGGCGCGCGTCGAAGAGCGCGCAGACCGGGCGGTCCGCCCCCCAGCACCCCGCCGCCGCGGCCAGCAGGCTGGAATAGGCGAAGAGCGGCACCCCGGTGGCATGCACGATCCCCTTAGCCGTCGCCGCGCCGATCCGCACCCCGGTGAAGGAGCCCGGCCCCCCCCCGGCCACCACCGCGGCCAGCTCCTTCGGCTCCAGCCCGGCGGAGTGCAGCGCCCGGTCGATGGCCGGGAGGAGCTCGGACGAATGCCCCGCCCCGACGTTCAGCACCACCTCGGCCAGGAGCCGCTCCCCCTCCCCCACGGCCACCGAGCCGACGGAGGTGGAAGTGTCCAGCGCCAAGACGGGTCCCTCCGGCGCGGGGCTCACGGCGCGCCTCCGTCCGCCGGGAGGGGCGGGAGCGCGGGGGGCTCGCCGACCGGGGCCAGCTCCACGCGACGGCGGTCCGGGTCGCCGCATTCCTCCAGCGTGACCTCCCAGCGGGGGGACGGGAGGAGAGTGTCGGCATTCTCCGCCCATTCGATTAGCACCAGGTCCGGACCGGCCGCCAGCTCCGACCACCCCAGCTCCCAGACGTCGTCCTGCCGCTCCAGGCGGTACAGGTCCAGGTGGTGCACGGACCCCCGCGGCGTCTCGTAGCGGAACAGGAGGTTGAAGGTCGGCGAGGGGACCGCCCCCTCCACCCCCGCCCCCCGCGCCACCGCGCGCGCCAGGGTGGACTTCCCCGCCCCGAGGTCGCCGTTCAGCGCGAACACCACGGGGACCTCCACCTCCGCGCCGACCCGCTCCCCCCAGGCCGCCAGCTCCTCCTCGGTCAGCACCGCCTCGCTCCGCATGGTTCGTCAGCCCCGCAGCGCCCCGAGCGAGCGCTTCGGCGCCGCCGCGGGGGTGGCCTTCTTCGCCCCGTCCACCTGCGCCCGCACCTCCAGGAGCTGGTCGCGCAGCAGCGCCGCCCGCTCGAAGTCGAGCTGCGCCGCCGCGTCCCGCATCTCCTGCTCCAGCTCCTTGAGCAGCATCTCCGGGCTCCTGGCGTCGTACGTCGCGCGCTTCTCCGCCACCTTGCGGACCCGCGGCTCCGGCTCGGCCCGGGTGCGCGCGTCGGCCACCCGGGTGGAGCGCTCGATCTCCTGCACCGACTTGATGATGGTCTGCGGAATGATCCCGTTCGCGCGGTTGTACTCCGCCTGCAGCTCCCGGCGGCGCTCCGTCTCCTCCATCATCCGCTTCATGGAGCCGGTCACCCTGTCGGCGTACAGGATCGCCTTCCCCTCCGAGTTGCGGGCGGCGCGCCCCACCGTCTGGATCAGCGAGGAGGCGGAGCGGAGGAAGCCCTCCTTGTCGGCATCCAGGATCGCCACCAGCGACACCTCGGGGAGGTCCAGCCCCTCGCGGAGCAGGTTGATCCCCACCAGCACGTCGAACTTCCCCAGCCGCAGGTCGCGCAGGATCTCCACCCGCTCCAGCGCGTCGATGTCGGAGTGCAGGTAGCGCACCCGCACCCCCGCCTGCTGGAAGAAGTCCGTCAGGTCCTCGGACATCCGCTTGGTGAGCGTGGTCACCAGGACACGTTCCCCCTTCTTCTCGCGCTCGCGGATCTCCGCCATCAGGTCGTCCACCTGCCCGCGCACGGGGCGGACGTCCACCACCGGGTCCAGGAGCCCGGTGGGGCGGATGATCTGCTCCACCACCACGCCCCCGCTCTTCTCCAGCTCGTACGCGCCCGGCGTCGCCGACACGAACACGGCCTTGGGGACCATCGCCTCCCACTCGTCGAACTTGAGCGGGCGGTTGTCGAGCGCCGAGGGGAGCCGGAAGCCGTGCTCCACCAGCGTGGTCTTGCGGGCGCGGTCGCCGTTGTACATCCCCCCGATCTGGGGGACGGTCACGTGCGACTCGTCGATGAAGACCAGGTAGTCCTCCGGGAAGTAGTCCAGTAGGCAGGCGGGACGCTCGCCCTCGCCGCGGCCGGCGAGGTGGCGGGAGTAGTTCTCGATCCCCGCGCACGTCCCGATCTCCAGCATCATCTCCACGTCGAAGTTGGTCCGCGACTCGAGCCGCTGCGCCTCCAGGAGCCGGTTCTCCGAGAGGAGCTGCTTGAGGCGCTCGTCCAGCTCGGCGCGGATCCGCTGCACCGCCCGCTCGATGGTGGGCTTCTGCGTGACGAAATGCTTCGCCGGGTAGATGGCGGCCCGGGGGAGCGTGGCGATGGTCTCGCCTGTGAGCGGGTCGAACCGGGAGATGCGGTCGACCTCGTCGCCCCACAGCTCAACCCGGACTCCCTGCTCCTCGTACGCCGGGTAGATCTCCACCGTGTCGCCGCGGACGCGGAAGGTGCCCCGCTCGAAGGCCACGTCGTTGCGGGTGTACTGGATGTTGACCAGCCCCTCCAGGATCTGCTTCCGCCCGATCTTCTGCCCGCGCTGCAGCGTCAGCATCAGCTCGCGGTACGCCTGCGGGTCGCCCAGGCCGTAGATGCAGGAGACGGAGGTGACGATGATCACGTCCTCCCGCTCCATCAGCGACGAGGTGGAGCGGAGCCGCAGCCGCTCGATGTCCTCGTTGATGTTGGAGTCCTTCTCGATGTAGGTGTCCGTGGAGGGGACGTACGCCTCGGGCTGGTAGTAGTCGTAGTACGAGACGAAGTACTCGACCGCGTTGTGCGGGAAGAACTGCTTCAGCTCGCCGTAGAGCTGCGCGGCGAGCGTCTTGTTGTGGCTCATCACCAGCGCCGGCCGCCCGTGGTTGGCGATCACGTGCGCCATGCTGAGCGTCTTCCCGGTTCCGGTGGCGCCCAGCAGCGTCTGGTACCGGTCCCCGCGCGCGAGCCCCTCGGTGAGCTCCCCGATGGCCCGGGGCTGGTCGCCCTTGGGCGAGAACGGCGAAACGAGCTTGAAGGACGACATCTTCAGTGGGATCGGCTCGGGACGACGGGGGCCCTGCCGGGCCGGCGCTTCAACACCGTAGATACACCGAAGAAAGTGGACGGTTCACGGAAAAGCAAGTGCGAAAGTGCGAGGTGCGGGAGTGCGATCACGCCTCCAGGTCGCTCTCCCCCATGCTCTCCCGCCGCTCCACGGAGATCACCCCCTTCACCTTGCGGATCGCGCTGAGGACCCGGTTCAGGTGGGTCAGGTTCTCCACCTCGACGACGAACTGTCCCTTCATCCCCGACTCGTCCGCCTGGATGTCGGCGCTGCGGATGTTGGTGTTGGTCTGAGAGATGGTGCTCGCGATCTCCGCGAAGAGCCCGCGCCGGTCCGTCCCCTCCATGACGATGCGCACGTAGAAGCGCTCCCCCACCTCGGACTCCCACTCGATGTCCACCCGGCGCTCCGGGTGGTCGGCGAGCTGGAGGAGGTTGGGGCAGTCGGTGCGGTGCACGGAGATCCCGCGGCCCCGGGTGATGTACCCGGTGACTGTGTCGCCCGGCACCGGCTGGCAGCACTGGGAGTAGCGGACCATCAGGTTGTCCATCCCCTGGATCCGCACCCCCTTGGGCTTGCCGCGCACCCGGTCCACCAGCCGGTCGAACGCGGACGGGGGCTTCTGCGGCCCGGCGGGGGTGGTCTCCCCCCAGAGCTCCCGGAACACCGCCTGCGGCCCCACGTCGCCGCGGCCGAGCGCCGCGAAGAGGTGGGCGGCGTCGGCGAGGTCCAGCGCCTTGGCGACGGTGTCGAAGCGGTCTTCCGAGACCCGGTCCTTGCGCGCCTTCTTGATCTCCCGCTCGATGAACTCGCGCCCCAGGCGGACCGAGCTGTCGAACTCCTCCTGCTTGATCCACTGCCGGATCTTGTTCCGCGCGCGGGCCGTCTTCACGAAGGCCAGCCAGTCGCGCGAGGGGCGCTGCTTGGCGTCCGTGACGATCTCCACCGTGTCGCCGTTCTTCAGCTCGCGCGCCAGCGGGGCGATGCGGCCGTTGACCCGGGCCCCGGCGCAGTGCAGCCCCACCTCGGTGTGCACCGCGAAGGCGAAGTCGATGGGGGTGGCGCCCTTGGGGAGCTGCTTCACGTCGCCCCCCGGGGTGAAGACGAAGATCTCGTCCTGGAACAGGTCGATCCGGAGGAATTCCATGAATTCGTCCGGCTCCCGCGTCTCCTGCTGCCACTCCAGTACCTGGCGGAACCAGGTCAGCGTCTCGTCCACCTCGTCGCCGCCGCGCCCCTCCTTGTACTTCCAGTGCGCCGCGATCCCCAGCTCTGCGGTGCGGTGCATCTCGCGCGTGCGGATCTGGATCTCGTACAGCCGCCCTCCCGGACCGAAGATGGTCGTGTGGAGGGAGCGGTACATGTTGGACTTCGGGGTGGCGATGTAGTCGTGGAAGCGCTCCTGCAGCGGCGTCCAGCGGTTGTGGATCACTCCCAGCGCGTGGTAGCAGTCGGTGACGGTCTCCACGATCACGCGGATCGCCATGAGGTCGTAGATCTCGTCGTACTCCTTCTCGCGCCGCTGCATCTTCCGGTAGATGGAATAGAGGTGCTTGGGGCGCCCCGTCACCTCGCAGTCGATCCCGGCGGCACGCAGGTCCTCGTCCAGCGGCTGTCGGAGCTGCGCGATCAGCTCCTCGCGCTCTGTGCGCTTCTCCGCGATCTTGCGCGCCAGGTCGCGGTACGCCTCCGGCTCCAGGAACTTGAAGCAGAGGTCCTCCAGCTCCCACTTGATGTGCGCCATCCCCAGCCGGTGGGCCAGGGGGGCGTAGATCTCGCGGGTCTCCAGCGAGATCCGGCGGCGCTTCTCCTCCCGCAGGTGCTGGAGGGTGCGCATGTTGTTGAGCCGGTCCGCCAGCTTCACCAGGATCACGCGCGCGTCCTGCGCCATGGAGAGCAGGAGCTTGCGGTAGTTCTCGACCTGCTGCTCGGTGTTGGTGCGGAACTGGACGCGGGAGATCTTGGTGAGCCCGTCCACCACCGTGGCGACCTCTTTGCCGAACGCCTCGCGCACGTCCTCCAGCGTGGCCGTGGTGTCCTCCACCACGTCGTGGATCAGCGCGCTCACCAGGGTGACGGTATCCAGGTGCAGGTCGGCCAGGATCTCGGTGACCTCCACACAGTGGACGATGTAGTCCTCGCCGGAGCGGCGCTTCTGCCCCGAATGCGCGATGCGGCTGAACTCGTAGGCGCGGGTGAGCATCTCGACGTCGAGACGCTCCATGTAGTCCTCGATCTTCGAGAGCAGGCGCGGCGGGAGGACGGCGCGCGCGACTGCGAGCGCCTCCTCGGCCCGCTCGGGCGGGAGCATGGAGAGTGCGGTGCTAGCCATCCCAGAGACCCGCCTCGACAAAAGACACGTAGCGCCCCTCCCCCACGATCACGTGGTCGAGCACCTCGATCCCCAGCGTCGCCCCGGCCGCGCGCAGTTCCTCGGTCACCGCGCAGTCCTCGTCGGAGGGGGTGGGGTCCCCGCTGGGGTGGTTGTGCACCAGGATCACGCTCGCCGCCGACTCCATCACCGCGGTGCGGAACACCTCCCGCGGGTGCACCAGCGAGGCGTCGAGGGTGCCGCGCGTCACCTGCAGGTCGCGCAGCACCTCGTTCTGCGTGTTCAGCAGCAGGACGTGGAACTCCTCGTGCGGCAGGTCCCGCAGCATCAGCCGCATCCGGTCGTAGACGTCGCGCGGGGTGCGGACACGGTCCCGGTCCGGCCGCGCCTCCTCGGCCGCGCGCCGCCCCAGCTCCATCGCAGCCAGGATCTTGGCGGCCTTGGCCGGACCGATCCCCTGCACCGAGCAGAGCTCCCCCAGCGACGCCGTCATGATGCGGCGCAGCGACTCCTTCCCCCTGCCGGGAGAGAGCCTCTGCAGCAAGTCGCCGGCCAGGTCCAGCGCGGAGCGAGGCTTCTTCCCGGGCGACGCGGGAGTCCCGGTCTCGATCAGCAGCGCGAGCAGCTCACGCGGGGAAAGCGCCCGCGGCCCCAGGGTCTTCATCCGCTCCCGCGGCCGGTCCTCCGTGGGCCAGGTCTTGATCGTGTAGCTGGTTGCCATTACGGAATTTGAATACACCTGCACAAATGTTCGGATCGTTCGTGGCGCACGCGGACGCGCAGCGCTTCACCCCGTCCACAATCTAGCCGAACGGCCGGGGGAAAGAAACGACGACGGCCGCCGCCCCGAAGAGCGGCGGCCGCCGTGTCGTGCAGGGCCGTCGGAGGCCTCGAAGCGCTCAGGCCCGGCCGTGGCAGTTCTTGTACTTCTTCCCGCTCCCGCACGGGCAGGGGTCGTTCCTGCCCACCTCGCCGGCCAGCGCGGGCTGCGGCGCCCGCGGCTCGGTGCGGTTGGTGACCGTCTCTCCCGGAGACGGGGTCCCGGGGACGGCGGTGAACGGGTTCACCCCCAGCCCGGCCGACGAGCGCCGGGCGGGCGACGCGGCCCGGCCCTGCGGCCCGTCCGCCGAACCCTCCGCGGGCGCGGGCTCGCCCGCTTCCTCGGTGCGGTTCGGCGTCCCGAAGAACTCCGGCTGCGGCATCGGCGGCGGAGCCGACGGCGTGAGCTGTGCCCGGAAGAAGAACCGCGCGACGGACAGCTGCAGGTCGCGCATGAGGTCCACGAAGGTGTCGTAGGCCTCCTTCTTGTACTCGATCAGCGGGTCCTTCTGCCCCCACCCGCGGAACCCGATGGACGCCTTGAGGTGGTCCAGGTCGTAGAGGTGGTCCTTCCACTTCTCGTCGATGGTCGCCAGCACGATGAAGCGCAGGACCGCGTCGGTGGCCTCCCCGAACTGCTCCAGCTTGCGGTGGAAGGCCTCGCGCGCCACCTCCAGCAGGTACTCCTCCAGCTCGGCGACGTTTCCGAAGTCGTGCTCCCCCTCCGGCTGCTCCGGGAGCCGCTCGGGGTAGATGGCGTAGTCCAGCAGCAGGCGGTTGCGCAGCCCCACCAGCTCCCACTCCTCCGTGTGGGCGCCTTCGGGGACGTACTCGGCGACCAGGGTGGGGATCGTCTTCTCGATCATGTCCCACACCTCGCCCTTCAGCTCCTCCCCGCCCTCCAGGGCGAAGGAGCGGAGGTCGTAGATCACCTCGCGCTGCTGGTTCATCACGTCGTCGTTGTCCAGCAGCCGCTTGCGCGCCTCGAAGTTCTGCATCTCCACGCGCTGCTGCGCCTTGCCGATCGACCCGCTGATCCAGGGATGGGTGATGACCTCCCCTTCCTCGGCGCCCATCCGGTCCATGATGGAGGCGATGCGCTCGGAGCCGAAGAGGCGCATCAGGTCGTCTTCCAGCGACAGGAAGAACTGCGACGCCCCCGGGTCGCCCTGGCGGCCGGCGCGCCCCCGGAGCTGCCGGTCGATGCGGCGCGACTCGTGGCGCTCGGAGCCGATGATGTGCAGCCCGCCGATCTCGCTCTGCTCCTTCCCCTCGCCGTCGGTATAGGTCCGGTCCTCGGTGACGCCGGCGCCCAGCTTGATGTCGGTGCCGCGGCCGGCCATGTTCGTGGCGATGGTCACCGCCCCGGGCTGCCCGGCCATCGCCACGATCTGCGCCTCGCGCGCGTGGTACTTGGCGTTCAGCACCTCGTGCGGGATCCCGCGCCGCTTGAGCATCCGCGAGAGCGTCTCCGACACGTCCACGCTCACCGTCCCCACCAGCACCGGGAGATCGAGCTTGTGGAGGCGCTCGATCTCTTCGATCATCGCGTTGTACTTCTCGCGCTTGGTCTTGAAGACCAGGTCGTGGCGGTCGTCGCGCTGGATCGGCCGGTTGGTGGGGATCACCATGACCTCCAGCCCGTAGATGGAGTGGAACTCGCCCTCCTCCGTCTCGGCCGTGCCGGTCATCCCCGCCAGCTTCACGTACATCCGGAAGTAGTTCTGGATGGTGATGGTCGCCAGCGTCTGCGTCTCCGCCTTGACCGTCACCCCCTCCTTCGCCTCGACCGCCTGGTGCAGGCCGTCGGACCAGCGCCGGCCGGGCATCATCCGGCCGGTGAACTCGTCCACGATCAGGATCTCACCGTCCTGGATGACGTACTGCTCGTCCTTGTTGAAGAGCGCGTACGCCTTGAGGAGCTGGTGGACCACCTGCATCTTCTCGTTCTTCTCCGCGTACTCCCGCTCCAGCGCCTCCCGAGCCTCGCGCTTCTCGTCGATGGTGAGGTCGGGATCGATCTCGACGCGGTGCACCCCCTCGGAGATGTCGGGGATCACGAAGGCGTCGTGGTCGCCCGGGGCGAGCACGTCCAGCCCCTGGTCGGTCAGGTGCGCGTTGTGCCCCTTCTCGTCCATGGCGAAGAGGAGCTGCTCGTCCAGATCGTGGAGCCGCTTCTCGCGCATGTAGTCCGCCTCCACCTTCCCGATCAGCTTCTGCAGCCCCGGGTCGTCGGAGAGCATCTTCAGGAGCTTCTTGCTCCGGGGCACCCCGCGCTTGGCGGCCAGGAGCCGCTCCCCGGCGCGGTAGCTGTCGCCCTCGGCGATGGCCTTCTCCGCGTCGGCGATCAGCTCGGCGACGATGCGCGTCTGCCGGCGGTACAGGTCGGCGACCATCGGGTTGTAGCGCCCGTACGCCGTGTTGGCCTCGGAGCTGACGGGTCCGGAGATGATGAGCGGGGTCCGCGCCTCGTCGATGAGGATCGAGTCCACCTCGTCGATGATGGCGTAGTGGTGCACCCGCTGCACGCGCTGGTCCGCGGAGTGGACCATGTTGTCGCGCAGGTAGTCGAACCCGAACTCGTTGTTGGTGCCGTAGGTGATGTCGGCGTGGTACGCCTCGCGCCGCGCCGGGGTGTTGGGCTCGTGGAGGTCGATGCACCCCACGGTGAGCCCCAGGTACCGGTACACGTGCCCCATCCACTCGGAGTCGCGCTGCGCCAGGTACGAGTTGACCGTGACCAGGTGCGCGCCCCGCCCGGCGAGGGCGTTCAGGTAGAGCGGGAGGGTGGCCACCAGGGTCTTCCCCTCGCCCGTGGCCATCTCCGCGGCCTTCCCCTGGTGCAGCACGATCCCGCCGATGAGCTGCACGTCGTACGGGACCATGTCCCAGGTCAGCGTGCTCCCGGTGACGCTCACCTCGGTGCCCACCATGCGGCGGCAGGCCTCCTTGACGGTCGCGAACGCCTCGGGGAGGATCTCGTCGAGCGCGGCCTCGATGGCGGCCTTGAGGCGGGCCTCCGCGTCGCCGATCTGCTGCGCGATCCCCTCGCGCTCGGCGGCGCTCTCGGAGCGGCGCTTCTGCGCCCGGAGCTCCTCCAGCTCCGCCTCCACCTCGGCGGTGGACTCCCGGATGAAGTCGCGGAACTTGGCCGTCTGGCCGCGCAGCTCCTCCTCGGAGACGTCCTGCAGGCGCTCCCACTCCTCGTTGATGCGGTCCACGAGGGGCCAGAGACGCTTCAGCTCGCGCTGATGGCTCGTCCCGAACAGGGCGTTTACGACTTTCTTCAGCATGGGTTCTTCCCTGAAGGTACGGGCTCCCGATACAGCCCCTCGCGCGCGACGACGTCGCGCACCGGGTCGGGCACCAGATATCGGATGGACTCCCCGGCCGCCACCCTCCGGCGGATGTCGGTCGCCGAGATCCCGACTCGGCTCACCGGGACGGAAAGGAAGGGGAACGGGGCGTCCGCGTCTGCGTTTTCACACCCGCGCGGGACCGCAACGATGCGCGCGAGCCGGACGATCTCCTCCGGCTCGCGCCAGGACCCGAGCTCCTGCACGTTGTCGGCCCCGATGACGAAGAACAGCTCCGCGCCCGGGTAGCGTTCCCGCAGGGCGCGCAGCGTGTCCACCGTGTACGACGGACCGGGACGCCGCAGCTCCAGGTCGTCCACCTCGAAGCGGGGGTCCCCCCGCACGGCCGCGCGGAGCATCTCCAGCCGCGCCTCCGGGGAGGCCTGCACCGTGTGCCGCTTGTGCGGCGGCACCGCGGCGGGGACCAGGAGCGTCCGGTGGAGCCCGAGCGCGGCGTGCACGTCCGCCGCGACGATCAGGTGGCCGTGGTGCGGCGGATCGAAGGTACCGCCCAGCACCCCGATCCGCTGCACCTCAGCCGGTGGTGCCACTCCCCGCGGCGCGCTGCTGGGTCAGGGCCTCGGTGCTCTGCGGGTAGTCGCGCAGGAGCCGGGCGCGGGCCTCGGCCGCTTCTTCCTTGTAGCCGATCCGGTCGTAGCTCTCCGCGATCCGCAGGAGCGCCGCCGGCGCGACCGGCGTGTCCGGGTACTGCTCCACCGCCTGGTTGAAGTAGATCACCCCGGCGTCGTACGCGCCCCGCTTGAAGTAGAACATCCCGGTCTCGTACGACTTCTGCGCCAGCCGGCTCCTCAGCTCCCCGACCCACTGCGTCGCCTGGTTGGCCTGGGAGGTCCCCGGGTAGTAGGAGGCCACCGACTCGCAGTAGGTGACCGCGGCCTGCGTGTACTCCTGGTCGAGCGGCGGCTTGGGCGAGAGGCGCTGGTACGCCTGGCAGATGCCGAAGCGGGCCGGGAGCTGGAGCGAGTCGGGCGGCGACTCGTTCAGGAGCCGGGTGAAGTCCCCCGCCGCCAGCAGGTAGTCGCGCCTCTCCATGCGCGAGCGGGCGAGCGCCATGCGGGCCTCCGCGGTGCGGGGGTCCCCCAGGTTCCCCTGCAGGAAGCGGTCGAGGAGGTCGACGGCGCGGCCGTAGCTCCCGGCGCGGTACGCGTTCATGCCGCGCTCGAAGAGGACGTCGGGCGCGAGCTGGGCGGGGCCCTGTTTGCCGCCGCAGGCCGCCAGGAGCAGCAAACCGGCGAGCGCGAGCGAGAGTCGAAGTAGCGAAGCTGGTCTCATGCGGGTCTGTTACCCCGGGTGGCGGGGCGTGTTTCAGGAGCGCGGGAGCGCGGAGCGTGCGCGCGGGTCAACCGGCGGACGGCGTCTCGCGCTGCCGCCGCAGCATCCCCAGGTAGCCGCTCACCTGCGCGTTCCCCGGCTGCTGCGCCAGGCAGCGCTCCCACTCGGCCTCGGCCGCGGCGTGGTCGCCCGCGCGGTACAGCGCGAGCCCCAGGTTGGCGCGGGCGCCGGTGTAGGCCGGGTTCGCTTCCAGGACGGCCCGGAGCTCCGCGGCGCCGTCCTCCGGGCGGCCCAGGTCGATGAGCGTGCGCCCCAGCTTCGTGCGGAGGTCCAGGAAGCGCGGGCGGAGCTCGCACGCCTGCCGGTACTGCGCCTCGGCCTCGGCCAGGGCGCCGGCCTCGGCGTACAGGTCGCCCAGCTCGGCGTGCTGGTTGGCGAGCCGGGCGGAGACCGCGCCCGGGAAGCGCCCGGACCGGGCCTCGTCGGCCTGTGCGGCGCGCTCGAACGACTCGCGGGCCTCGTCCAGCCGCCCCAGGTCGTTCAGCGTGATGGCGCGGTTGAGGTGCGCCTCCACGTAGCGCGGGTTCACCCCGGTGGCCCGGCCGAACGCCTCCACCGCCTCCTCGGGGCGCCCGAGCAGGCTGAGGCACAGCCCCACCAGGTTGTGCACGTCCGCGAAGCGGGGCTCGCGCCGCACCACCTCCTGGAAGTCTTCCAGCGCGGCGAGGTAGGCGTTGCGGCCGTAGGCCTCCTTGCCGCGCGCGATCAACTGCTCGATCGTCTGATCTTGCGCCATGGGGTCTCCGGAAAAGGCAAATCCGGGAGAAGATAGACCTTCTCCCGGATGCGGGCAAGCGCGCGGCGGGACGGGACTCAGGCACCCGGGCCGCTGGCGCCGGGCGGAAGCCCGGACGCTGACCGGCGGAACCAGTCCACGAATCGGGGAAGCCCCTCCTCGATCGGGGTCTCGGGGGCGTACCCGAGCAGATCCCGCGCCTTGCGGATGTCGGCGTAGGTCCGCTCCACGTCCCCGGGCTGGGGCGGCAGCCACTCGATCCGGGGGGAGGCCCCCATCGCGTCGGCGAGAAGGTCCACCAGCCCGCGCAACGGCACCGTCCGGCTCTCCCCCAGGTTCACGATCTCGAAGGCCCCCGGGTGCGTGCCCGTGTAGCCGATCGCCGCTTCGATCCCCTGGAGGATGTCGTCGACGTACGTGTAGTCGCGCTCGGTGGTCCCGTCGCCGTACATCGGGATCGGCTCGCCCGCGTCCATCATACGCGCGAACTTGTGGATGGCGAGATCGGGACGCTGCCGCGGACCGTACACGGTGAAGAAGCGGAGACACACCACCGACATCCCGTAGAGATGGTGGTAGGTGCTGCAGAGCAGCTCCGCCGCCCGCTTGGTCGCCGCGTACGGCGAGATCGGATGGTCGACGGGATCGCTTTCCGAGAAGGGAACCCGGGGGCTGTTCCCGTAGACGCTCGAGCTAGAGCCGAACACGAAGCGGGAAATCCCCAGCTTCCGGGCGGTTTCGAGCGCCGCGAGAGTGCCCTCGACGTTCACCCGCGAGTAGAGCAGCGGATCCGCGATCGAGGGCCTGACTCCCGCGCGTGCCGCGAGGTGGACCATGGCGTCGGCGCCATCCCACCCGGCTGCGGCGATGCGCTCCTGCAGCTCCGCCGGCTCGGACACGTCCGCCTCCACGAGCGAGAAGCCCGGGAGCGACGAGAGATCCGCGACGTTCTGCCGCTTGATCCGTGGGTCGTAGAACGTGTCGAAGTTGTCCACGGCCAGGACCGCGTGACCCCGCTCCAGCAGCCGCTCGCATAGATGGCTGCCGATGAACCCGGCGCCGCCGGTGACGATCAGTCTCACGGTCGCGCCTCCTGGGGGAGTGCGGCGAGATCCACGCGCGCGGCGCCGCCGGGTGGGCGGATCAGCTCCGGCCGTAGCGGTCTTCGAGCCGGATCACGTCGTCCAGCTCGGGGGTGCTGACCTCCAGCATGACCGCGTCCTCGAGCGCCGTCATCCGGTGCACGTCGCCGGGGCGCACGGTGAGGCAGTCGCCCGGGACCATCTCGAAGTCCTCGCCGTTCAGGTGGTAGAGCACGCGCCCGGACTGCAGGTACATGGTCTCCTGCTTCCGCTCGTGCTTCTGCAGGGAGAGGGCGTGGCCCTTGGTGACCTCCAGGATCTTCCCGGCGTAGCGGTCTTCGTGGGCATACCAGATCTCGCGGCCCCAGGGCTTCTCGACGATCTTCGGGGCGGAGACGGCGGCGGGGCGGGACTCGATCATCTCAGGTGTTCGGAAGAGGTAAGGCGCAAACGTCGGCTCGCGCCCGTCCGGCCG
>DASYWD010000585.1 GCA_035936415.1 Longimicrobiaceae bacterium | reverse complement strand
TCGCCGGGGTGGTCGCGCTCGCGGCCGGCCTGCTCGCGGGGCTCGTCCCCGCGCTGCGCTCCACGGGGGGCGACCTCACCCGCTCGCTCAGGACCGGGGCGCGCGGCAGCTCCGTGGGCGTGGGCTCGCTGCGCCGGCCGACCGTGCTCTCCGTGGCGGCGACGCTGCAGGTGACGTGCGCGCTGGTGCTCCTGGTCGGCGCCGGGCTGCTGCTCCAGGGCCTGCACCGCCTGAACTCCGTCGATCCGGGCTTCGAGCCCAGCGGGCTCGTGGCCTTCCGCATCTCGCCGCATCGAGCCCGGTACGACGGGGACGCCGCGGCTCGGCTGCACGAGCGGGTGCTCCGGCAGGTGGAGGCGGTTCCGGGGGTCCGCTCGGCGACCGTGGGATGCGCGCCCTACGCCGGCTGCGGCTCGACCGACCTCCACGTCGTGGGGCGGCCGGACCCGGGGGAGCCGCGCCGCGTCGGGTGGCACTACGTCGGCCCCGACCACTTCCGCACGCTGGGCGTTCCGCTGCTGCGCGGGCGCGCGCTCACGGCCGAGGACCGGGCCGGGCGGCCCAGGGTGGCGGTGATCGACGAGACGGCTGCGCGGCGCTTCTGGCCGGGCGAGGATCCCATCGGCAAGCGCGTGTGGTTCGGCTACGCCGGCTTCGAATCGCCCGACTCGCCGACGGAGATCGTGGGCGTGGTGGGCGACGTCCTCTACGCGCCCCCCGGCGGGGAGAGCCGTCCCGCCCTCTACACCTCCTACCTGCAGCACACCATCTCCTCCACCACGGTGATCGTGCGGGCTGCGGGCGACCCATCGGCGCTCGTGCCGGCGCTGCGCCGCGCCGTGAAGGAGGTGGATCCCGACCTGGCGATCCACGACGTGCGCACCATGCGCGAGCAGGCCGCGGAGGCGCTGGCGCCGGAGCGCTTCGCGACGGCGGCTCTCACCCTCTTCGCCGGCCTCGGGCTCCTCCTGGCGTCGCTCGGCGTCTACGGCGTCATGGCGTACTCGGTCGCGCAGCGCCGGCGCGAGATCGGGATCCGCCTCGCGCTGGGCTCCACGCCGGGCAGGGTCCAGCGCTTCGTCCTCGGGCAGGGGCTCGCGCTCGCGGCCGCCGGCCTGGTGCTCGGCACGGCGGCGTCGCTCGCCCTCGCGCGCGCGCTCCCCGCGCTCATTGCCGGCATCGGCACGGCCGACCCGCGGGTCTACGCGGCCGTCGTGCCGCTCCTGCTCCTCGTCGCGCTCGCCGCCTGCTACCTGCCCGCGCGCGCGGCCACGCGCGTGAACCCGGTGGAGACCATCGCCGCCGACTGAACGGGCGGCCCACGGAACCCGGAGGCACCCATGGGGAAGAAGACGATCGGATCGGGCGCGGTGCTGCTCCTGCTGCTCCTCCTGGCCGCCGCCGTCGCCGGGCGGGAGGAGCCGGCGCAGGGGGAGGGCGCCCCGGCGCGGGTCGTCCGGATCGGGGAGATGTCGTCGGCGCGGGCGGCCCACCAGGCCACCGTCCTGCAGGGCGGCGAGGTGCTGGTCACCGGCGGCTGCCCCGATCCCGGTTGCGAGGAGGTCCTCGCCTCGGCCGAGCTCTACGATCCCGCCAGCCGGACCTTCCGGGCGGTCGGCTCGATGACGACGCCCCGCAGCGCCCACGCGGCGGCCCTCCTCCCCGATGGGCGGGTGCTCGTCACCGGCGGATGGACGGGGCGCCACACCACGGCTGGCGCGGAGGTCTTCGACCCCGCGAGCGGCCGCTTCACGCCGGTGGGTGAGATGGTCGAGGCGCGGCTGAGCCACAGCGCCGTTCCTCTCCCGGACGGCCGGGTGCTGCTGTGCTGCAGCCCGGAGAGCAGGGAGACGTTCGCCGAGGTCTTCGATCCCGCCACCTCCACCTTCTCCGCGGTTGCCACGAGCCGGGTCCCGTCCGCCGGCTCCGTGGCGGTCGCGCTGGCGGACGGCCGCGTGCTCGTGACCGGCGGGCGGCACCACGGGCGGGCGCTGCGCTCGGCGGAGATCTACCATCCGGCCACGGGTGAGCTCCGCCCGACGGGCG
This sequence comes from Longimicrobiaceae bacterium, assembly GCA_035936415.1. Classification (NCBI taxonomy): domain Bacteria; kingdom Pseudomonadati; phylum Gemmatimonadota; class Longimicrobiia; order Longimicrobiales; family Longimicrobiaceae; species Longimicrobiaceae bacterium. The sequence goes on along the minus strand of DASYWD010000585.1, from coordinate 2,454 downwards.
ACATGGCCGTGCCCCGGCACAAGCACGCCGCGGTGCGCCTGGCCGACGGCAGGGTGCTGGTCCTGGCGGGCGAGGGGCGGGAGGACCGCCAGGCCGCGACGGAGCTCTACGACCCCGCAGCGGGCAGCTTCTCGCCCGGCCCCGCCCTGCGCTCGCCTCGCCGCAAGATCCGGGATGCGGTCGTCGTGCTCCCCTCGGGCGCGGTGCTCGTGGCCGGCGGTTCCGCTCGCCCCGAGCTCTGGGATCCGGCCGGAAGGGAGTTCGTGCCGCTGCGGGGCGAGCTCGAAGGGCTGCACGAGTTCGCTACGGCCACCCTCCTTCCCACCGGTGAGGTGCTGGTCCTGGGAGGCTACGACGACCGGATCCGGCCCTCGGCCTCGGCCTGGCTCGCGCGCGCCGGGCGCTGACGCTCGGGTTTCGAGACGTGCCCACCTCTCTGGGCGGATTCAGACCGCCCGGGGCTGCCTCCCACCCCGGCGCCGCGGTCAGCGGCGGAACAGGTAGCTGACCTTCAGGAAGAGGCCGTCCGTCCGCGGCTCCATCCCCCCGAAGCGGAACGCCTCCCGGTCGTCCATCTCCCGGCCGTAGCCCAGGAAGACCACCGTTCCGGGAGAGGGCTGGTAGCTGAAGAGAAGGTTGAGCTGGAGCGGGTTGAGCTGCGCCTCGTCCTCCGCCACCCGCCGCCCCCGGCGCACGCGGAACGGCGCTCCGCCCCGCAGGTAGGGGCTCCCGCCGGGGGAGCGCAGCACGTCCACCTCCTCCACCGCGTACTGTCCGACGGCGCGGAAGGACACCGCGCGGGAAAGCTGGTACTCCGCCTTGATCCGGGGGAGCATCGCGACGGAGTACAGGGACCCGTCGCGCTCGCGGGTGATGCGCGTGCGGCGCAGGCTCGCGTCCACGCGCAGCGCGTCGGTGGGCCGCAGCGCCACCTCGCCCGTCATGGACCACTGCCGGCCCGGGGTGCCCTCGGCGAAGATCGGGGTCTGCTGCCACTCGACGGACGCCCCGGCGGACACCCTGCGGAAGTACGATGAGCTCGCGCCCAGCGACGCCCCGTGCATCCCGTCCAGCTCGCGCACCGGGCCGACGAGCGCGTCGCCGCGCACGGTCGCGCCATCCGCCCCGGGGAGCGAGTACACGGCGTAGGGGGCCGGATCCAGCACGAAGAAGCGGTTGGAGTAGCTCGCGTCGATCCGGTGGTTGCCGCGCAGCGACAGGCTGGTCCGCACCGAGCCGGAGCCCTCCTCCGCCGCATCCCCGCCCCAGAAGCTCCGGCCGCGGTAGATCCGGTTCCCCGAGATCCAGACGGTCCGGTTCTCCAGCAGCGCCCCCGCCCCGCCGAACGAGCTGAGCCGCGTGACGGCGGACAGGTCGGTCAGCCCCGTCCTGCGGATGAACCCCGCCCCGGAGCGGAACTCCTCCGGGAGGTCGCGCGCCTGCAGGCGGAAGCCCCAGCGGCGCCCCGTACGGTCCACCGAGGTGGCGAGGAGGTGCCCCACCTGGTCCTGCGTCCCCACCGCGATCCGGCTCCCCTCCGCCCCCACGCTGTCGTGCCCGGCGGGGTCGGGACGCCACGCGCGCGTCCAGCTCCCCGCCCCCTGGAGCTGCCAGGTGTAGATCCCGCCGAAGCGGACCCGCGCGTCGAGCCCCGCCACGCGGTTGAACGTCTCCCCGGTCTCGCGGCTGGTCAGCAGCGCCCCCACGGACGACCCGGAGCCCACGTCGCGCTGCACCCGGGCCACGTTGAAGAGCGCCCGCGCGCCGCGCGGCACGTAGGCGCCCGGCGCGGCGAGCGGGCTCTCGTCCACCGCGCCCAGGTACCCCACCCCGAAGGCGCCCACCTTCCCCGTGAGCTTCGCGCCCGCGCTGGGATCCACGATGGTCCGGGTGTGGACCAGCGGCTCCGGCGTCGCGAAGACGTCCACCCCCTCCAGGAAGAAGGGGCGCTTCTCCGGGACCGACACGGCGAAGCGCTCGTTGACGGTGATCTGCCCCGCGTCCGCCTCGATCTGCGAGAAGTCGGGGTTCACGGTGGCGTCCAGCGTCAGGTTGCTGGTGAGCCCGTACTTGAGGTTCACCCCGAAGTCGGGCTCCGGCGCTCCGCGCGCGAAGCCGTCCTCGCCCCGGGCGCCCAGACGCCGGGCGGTGGCGGTGGGGTTCGCCTCCAGGAGTCGCCCGGGGCGCAGGCCCTGGATCCCCTCCAGGGTGCCGCTCTGCGCCAGGCGCGAGGGGTTTCCGCGCGACAGGGGGGCCCACGCCTCCTCCGCCCCGGTGGCGGCGATGCTGCGGATCACGTTGATCCCCCACCGCTGCGTCGGCCCGGCGGCGAACTTCAGGCTCTTCAGCGGGATCCGTACCTCCACCGTGTAGCCGTCCGGGGTGAGCCGTCCGCGGGACTGGAAGACGAAGTCCGGGTTGAAGTCGGCGCGGTCCTCGCGGCGCCGCGAGGAC
>DASYWD010000584.1 GCA_035936415.1 Longimicrobiaceae bacterium | reverse complement strand
GGCGCCGGCCGGCGCCGAGGCGGACGCGCTCGCGGCGGAGATCATCGCGGAGCTGAACGCGAGCGCCGGGAGATAGCCGGCGCCGGGCTCGTCAGCCGCCGCCGCTCCCCAGCCCCGGGTTCCTCTCCGCCTGGCAGGCGCTGTCGCAGGGGATGGAGGTGCCGCTGCCGTCGTACCGGGGCGCGGCGGGCGGGGTGACCGGATCGCGGCTCTCGCAGGCGCCGACGAGTGCGGCGACGGCGAGAACGCCCCCGGCGAGGAGGATGCGCAGCTGTTTCATGAAGGTTTTGCGGAACAGGGTAACGGGAGGGAGAACCTCGACCGAAGCTTGTACACCCGTGTCGGCGTTTGGAGCCCGGAGCGCAGCCTGGCGGCCTGCTACCCCTCCGGCGTCGGAGCCCCCCCGCCGGGACGCTCCCCGCCCTGCTCCCCCAGGTGCCGCCGCACGAACTTCTGCACCTCGATGGCCATGGCCCGCAGGAAGGTGGCCTCGCGCGTGTCCAGCTCTGCGCGCCGCGCCACCTCGCGCACCGTGCGCATGACCGTCTCCGTCTGGCGGCTCTTGAAGAAGTCCACCGCCCAGAGCGCCCGCTCCGCGTCCGCGAAGAGCAGCTCCAGGTGCTCGGTCGTGGCCGGCGGCGACACGTGCCGCGGGTCACGGAACGGCTGCGCCCGCCCCTCCGCCTCCATCCACAGCTCGTACGCCAGGGTCAGCACCGCCTGCGCCAGGTTCAGCGACGAGTAGTCCGGGTTGGTGGGGATGACGACCGTGCGGTGGCACAGGTCCAGGGCCTCGTTCGAGAGCCCCTTGTCCTCCCGCCCGAAGAGCACCGCCACCGGCCCCGCCGCCCCCCGCACCGCGTCCGCGCCCCGCTCCAGCAGCTCGGGCGCCACCTCGCGGGGACGGGCCACCGCGCGCTTGGCCCGCCGCTCCCGCGCGGTCATCCCCACCACGAAGGCGCAGTCCGCCACCGCCTCCTCCAGCGTGTCGAAGATGCGGGTGGCCTCGATCAGGTCCTGCGTGTCGTGCGCGATCCCCTCGATCCGCCAGGGGTCCCACTCGGCGGGCGCCACCAGCCGCAGGTGCTTCAGCCCGAAGTTCTTCATCGCCCGGATGGTGCCCGCGACGTTGACCCGGTCCTGCGTCTGCCAGAGCACCACGACGATCCCGTCCAGCGCCTCGCGCCCGGTGATGTGCCGTTCAGATGTGGGTTCGGGAGTTCCGGTCATCGGTCAGGTCGTCTGGTGGGGCCGCTCCGGCACACTACAAACGACACCCCTCCCCCGCTGTCCTCGGGGAGGGGCCGCCGTTCTACTTTCGCACTTCGCACTTCCGCACTTGCGCACTCCCTCTGCCCTACCGGTCCGGGCCGGCGCGGCGCTCCGGGACGTGGTCCGCGTACTCGGTCGCGGAGCGGGCCGACATGCGGCCCAGCAGGACGCGGGCGGCGCGCACGTCGTGGCCCACGTCGATCAGCAGCAGCGTCAGGTCGCCCGCGCCCCACAGGATCGCCGCCAGCACGATCCCGCGCACCACGTCGAAGGTCAGCGGGAGGAGCGCGCCCGCACCCTCCAGCGCCACTCCGGCCACGATCTCGGCGGTGAGCGCCACCACCACCACCATCGCCACGATCTTGAAGAGGCGCGCGACGTACTGCAGCGCCACGTACGGCTCCGTGTCCTCGGCGCGGATCGCCCACGGGTCGCGCCGCACCTCCCGGTCGTCGCCCTCCGCCGCCGCCGGGCCGTCCCCCCCGCCCCGCACCTCCGTCGGCCCCTCGTGCGCCGGAGCGAAGCGCGCCTCCTCCCTCCACCCCTCCCGCGCGGGATCGTTGTCGCGTTCCATCGCCGTTCCTCCGCCTTGAGAGATTCTCACCGTTCCCCGCCCCACAGCAACGAACGCGCCCGCGCCCTCAGCCGCTCCGCTCCGGGACGAACAGGTCTGCGTCCGTGATCCCCACCCGCCGGGCGGTCTCCGCGGCCCACTCGAGGCGCGCCACCTGCGCCTCCGTGTGCCCGTCGCTCCCCAGGGTGAAGCTCACCCCGGCCTCCCGCGCCTTGCGCAGGAGGCGGTCGTGGGGGAGGCGGTACCGGTTGGAGATCTCCATCGCCACCCCGCTCCCGGCCAGCGCCTCCACGTAGCGGTCCTCCCGGTCTTCCGTCCACCAGGCGTGCGGGTCCGCCTCCAGCTCCAGCAGCGCGGGCGGCGTGAGGGTGGAGTGCGCGGCGATGTGGATGGGCATGGAGCGCACCATGTCGCACAGGTTGCGCGCCATGATCTCCATCAGCTCCTGTTCCCGCCCGCGCCACGGCGCCGGGAGGCGCTCCCACCACGGCGAGCCCATGGTCCCATCCGGGAGCCAGAAGCCGTGGTTGGAGCCGATCCGGTAGTCGAAGCGCTCCATCACCTCGTCCGGGAGGTCGCGCCACAGCTCGTCGCACCAGCAGAACTCGCCGGAGCGGAAGACAGGCGCCCCCTCCAGCGCGTCCAGGTAGCGGCGCACCTCCGCCTCGTCGGCGACGAACATCTCCGCGTTTCGCGAAGACACGTGGTCGGCGATCCCGATCTCCACCCCCCGCTCCCTCGCCACCTCCACCACCCGCTCCAGCGGCAGGCTCCCGTCCGACATGGTGGTGTGGGCGTGGAGGTCCTGCCGGCCCAGCAGCGAGTCCCCCGCGCCGCGTCCGCTCATCTGGCGCGCGTCGCCGCGGCGGTGCGCGCCCCGCGCTCGGCGCGGAAGCTCTCCTCGGCGGCCTGCAGCGCCTCCCACCCCGCCTGCCCGCTCGGGCCCAGGCGCCACTTGGGAACCCGGCGCGTCGGCCAGGGCGCCGTGGGGTCGTCCGGGGAGCCGTGGTACAGCGTCATGGTCGCGCGGACGATCGACTCCGCCGCGCGTCGGCGCGCCTTTTCGTCGATCCGCGCCAGCGACACCGCCGCCCGCAGCGACCCCCTCGCGAAGACGTCCGCCAGGAAGGTGCCGTACTCCTCGCTCCGGAGCACCCCGGGCGCCGCGCCCGCAAGCGAGAGCACCCCGCGCAGCGCGTCGGCGTCGTCCCTGAGCCCCCGCCCGATCAGCTCGATCGCCGTCTGGTGCCACGCCGTGGTGCTGTCCGCCTTGAGCTGCTGCTCCAGCCGGGCGAGCAGGCGCTGCGTGGACAGGGACGCCAGCGGGTTCGGCGGCTTCTTCGCGGCGGCGCTGCGCTGGCGCGTGAAGCTCGCCACGCTGTCCGGCTGCTCGCGCGCCACCTCCTTCGGCCCGCCCCTGATGATGACCGGGGTGCCCACCTGCACGTTGTGGAAGAGCCGCAGCGCGTACTCGTTTGCGAGCCGGATGCACCCGTGCGACACCCGCAGCCCCAGCAGCTCCGGGCGGTCGGTGCCGTGGATGGCGATCTCGTCGCCCAGGTACACCGCCGCGGCTCCCAGGCCGCCCGGCTGCTTGCGCTTGGGCGAGTCGGCCGGGGGGATGGGGAGCTTGTTCTCGATGAAGTACCAGTCCGGGAGCACCCACTCCGGGTTCAGCTCCTTGAACTGGACGTGCATGATCCCGTTGGGGGTCGAGAAGTGCCACTTCTGGTCGTCGGTGGTGAGCCGGAAGCCCGTCCCCGTTCCCACGTGCGCCCACCAGAGGACCCGCTCCCCGTCCATGAAGCGGAGCTGGTTGAGGTCGAGGTCCACCAGGACGTACTTGCCGTCCGGGCGGATGGTGGTCCCCGGGTTGATCTCCTGCGCCGGCTGCTCCGGCCCGGCGGTCGCGGCCCCGACCGTGGCGCAGCCGCCCAGGATGCCCAGGAGCGCGGCCGCTGCGAGGACGCGCGCCGCGTGCGACTTGGCGATTCGAATCATGCTCTGCTGCCGTGGTACCGTGTAGGTTTCCCGTGCGCGCCGCGTGCAACCCGCGCGCCAGCGGACGGCCAAAGCTACCATGAAATCCGCTAAAGCGAAACGGGGAGCCCGCTTCGGGCTCCCCGTTCCGGCCAGTCCGGACCCGCGGCCGGCTCAGTGGCCGGCGTGCGCCGTGGCGGGCACCTCGATCACGTTGGGCGGCCGCGCCGCGAGCGTGGCCGGCGACGGCAGCATCGGGAAGGTGCGCAGGTACCAGAGATAGCCGGCCAGGAAGAGCCCCAGGAAGCCCAGGCCGATCCCGATCTCCGGGATCCCGAAGGGGAGGTGGTGCGCCTCGCCCTCGCCCACCTCGTACAGCGACGGGTAGACGATCATGTAGCGCTCCAGCCAGTTCCCCAGCAGGATCAGCGAGGCGAACCCCGCGAGGACCGCCGGGATCTTCTTGGGCGTCTGCGAGAGGAGTCCCAGGAAGGGGACCACGAAGATCAGCAGCGGCACCGCCTGCGCGAACAGGGTGAACGGCTCTTCGAAGCGCAGCACGAACCACTCCTGCTCGAACGGCAGCTGGCCGTACCAGATCACCACGTACTGGGACCAGTTGACGTACATCCAGAATGCCGCGAAGGCGAACAGCAGCTTTCCGATGTCGTGGTACTGCCGCGTGGTGATGAACGGCTCCAGGCGCAGCGGGCGGCGGAAGATCGTCACCAGGACGATGGTGGCGGCGATCCCGCCGTGGAAGGCGGCCACGAAGAACGCCACCGGGAACATGGTGCTGAACCAGTGCGGCAGCATCGTCATGGCCAGGTCGATCCCGATCAGCCCCCACAGGATCGCGAACCCCAGCGCCAGGAAGACGCCCAGCTTCAGGAGGATGCCGCGCGAGCGGGCGGCCTCCTCGTGCACACCGCGCCACCCGCCCGTGAGGCGGGCGTACACGGAGCGCTGCCGGTCGTTGCGCCCGGCGCCGTACACGTCCGGCCGGAGCGAGAAGTAGGCGAAGGCGAGCGCCATCCCGTACAGCACGAGCAGGGCGACGATGTCGCGGGTGAACATCCCCGGTACGGTCAGCCAGGCCCGCTTGGCGTCGATGACGGGGTCGCCCTCCACGTGGAGCCAGTGGTGGAAGAAGTACTCCTTCCCCCCGAAGAAGATGATGGGGAAGAGCAGCAGCGACACCGGGAGGAAGGAGACCCCTCCCAGGGCGAAGCGCCGGATCGACCAGGGCCACTCCGCCTCCACCACCTGCCACGCCACGGCCAGCATGACCATCCCCAGCGCGATGGACGACCAGAAGAGCCAGTTGAAGAGGAGCGCCTGCCAGACGCGGCCGTGCGCCTCGCCCACGGCGAGGAACACGGAGACCGCGCCGATCAGCACCAGGACGGCGACGAGCCCCCACACGGCCCCGGACACACGGTCCAGCGTGCGGAAAGGGATCGCCTTCGGAATCGGAGAAGCTGCAGACATGGTTCTATGTCCCGGTGCGAATCAGCGCGGCTGCGCGCCGGCGGTGTCCGTCGACGCCGCGTCCGGAGAGGGCGCGGCGCTCGGCGCGATCAGGGTGTCCGTCAGGGTGGGGCCGGCACGCGGGGCGCCGGAATGCTGCGGCGCATCGGTGACCGGCTCCGCGGTCCCCTGGAGGCGGCGGACGTACGCGACCACGGCCCACATGTCCGCCTCGGTCATGCGGTAGCCGTACGCCGGCATCAGGCCGCGCCCCACCCGGGTCACCCCGTAGAGGTAGCCGTCCGAGTGCGCCGCCGTCACGGCGCCGTTGATCGCGGGCGCGAAGGGGAACTTGTTGGGCCCCACCACCGGGCCGTCGCCGCCGCCCTGCGGGCCGTGGCAGACGGTGCAGTTCCGCTCGTAGGCCAGCTCGCCGCGCCGGAGGAACGCCTCGTCCACCGGGTACGGGTTGGTCAGCCCGGCCGCCACCGTCTGCAGCTCCGTCTGCGCGAAGGCGGCGGGGCGGTCGCCGTTGGGGCTCCGCACCGGGATGGAGCCCTCCGGGGCCAGGCGCGGTCCGCCCTCGTACGGGTCGAAGGCCACGCTCTCGCGCATGTACGCCAGGAAGGGGAGCTTCCCCATGGCGTACTCGATGTCCGTGCAGCCGGAGAGGAGCGCGGAGCCCAGCAGGACCGGCAGCAGCAGCCGGCGGTTATCTCTGATCAACGAGGACCTCCTCGGAGCCGCTCTCCGTCAGGATCGTCCGGACCGCGTCGTAGCGGTCCGGGCGGGTGTGGGCGAACACGCCGAAGTTCCCGGCCGAGAAGGACGGGTGGTACAGCGCCGGCTGGCGTCCCAGCCGCGGGAGCCGGGCGTTCAGGAAGAGGCCCGCCACCGTCGACAGCGCCCCGATCAGCACCGTCACCTCGAACATGATCACGCTGTAGGCCGGGAGCGACACGATCGGCAGGCCGCCGGTGATCAGCGGCCAGTCCAGCGCCGTCCACACGGCGAGCGCGGCCCCGGCGGCTGTCCCCGTGAAGGCGCCCACCAGCGTGAAGATGCGGACCGAGCTCTCCGGGAGCTCCAGCGCCTCCTCGATCTCGTGCCGGGGCGTCGGCGAGTAGACGGTCAGCTCGTACCCTTCGCGGCGCAGCCGCCGGATCGCCTCGATGGCGGTGTCCAGGTGGGGAAAGATCCCCAGGACGCCCGTGGTTGGTCTTTTCATCGCTGCTCGAACTCCTTGTAGCCCGTCGGGAGGTCCTCCACCAGCTCCATCGGGTCGGCCTTCGCGGTGTGCTCCGCCGGGTCGTGGTGCTTCATCGGCGGCGGGAGCACCTCCTTGATCTCCGCGATCGACAGACCGGGCAGGAAGCGCAGGAAGAGAAGGAACCACATGAAAAACCAGCCGAAGCTCCCCATCAGGATCGCCGCCTCCGTCCACGACATGTGGTAGTTCATCCACATCCACGGCATGTAGGAGTGCGACAGCGACGGGACGATGATGACGAAGCGCTCGTACCACATCCCGATGTTGACGACGATCGAGATGATGAAGAACGCGTTCAGGTTCTGGCGGACCTTGGGGATCCAGAGGAGCTGCGGCACGATGGCGTTGAAGGTGATCATGGACCACCCCGCCCACCAGTAGTCGCCGGTGACGCGGTCCAGGAACACGTCGCGCTCGAAGAGCTCGCCGGAGTACCACGCCATGAAGTACTCCATCCCGTAGGCGTACCCCACGATCAGCGAGGTCAGCAGGAGGAGCTTGGCGAGCCGGTCGAAGTGCAGCTGCGTGAAGTACGCCTCCAGGTGGAAGATCTTCCGCACCGGCACCATCAGCGTGACCACCATCGCCACGCCGGAGAGGATCGCGCCCGCAACGAAGTACGGGGCGAAGATGGTGGTGTGCCACCCCGGGACGATCGAGACCGCGAAGTCCCACGACACCACCGAGTGCACGGAGAGCACCAGCGGGGTCGCGAGGGCGGCCAGGAAGAGGTACGCCCGGGTGAAGTGCTTCCACTCGCGGTCCGTCCCCCGCCATCCGAGCGACAGGATGGTGTACACCTTCTTGCGCCAGGGCACCGTGGCGGAATCCCGCGCGGCCGCGATGTCCGGGATCAGCCCCACGAAGAAGAACGTGGAGGAGACGGTCAGGTACGTGCTGATCGCGAACAGGTCCCAGTCCAGCGGGGAGCGGAGGTTCGGCCAGAGCCCCCGCTGGTTCGGGTACGGGATCAGCCAGTACGCCACCCAGGGCCGCCCGACGTGCAGGATCGGGAACAGCCCCGCCGTGAGCACCGCGAAGACGGTCATCGCCTCCGCGAAGCGGTAGATGGACTGCCGCCAGGCCGCGCGGAACAGGAAGAGGATCGCGGAGATCAGCGTCCCCGCGTGGCCGATGCCTACCCAGAACACGAAGGTGGTGATGAACGTCCCCCACCCCACCGTGTTGTTGAGCCCGGCGAGCCCCAGGCCGTAGGCGATCTGGAACCCTTCCGCGATCACCATCAGGCCGACCAGGAAGATCGAGACGCCGAGGAGGGCGAGGTACCCCTTCCCCGGCTTGTTCAGGAGCCGCAGGGCGTCGCGGTTGACGTCCGCGTACCCCTTGATGTCCGGGTGGAAGACGGACCGAAGTGCGTTGGCCATCGTGAGTTCCTCGCTTCGGCTCAGTGTGCTGCCCCGGCGCCCGTGCCGGTCGTGGCAGGCGCTCCGTGGTCGGCGTGGCCGCCGTTGCGCGGCTCGTGCAGCGTCACCTTCTTGAGGTAGACGATGGCAGGCTGCGTGTTGAGGAGGTCGAGCACGCGGTAGCTGCGGTTGGAGGCCGCCGTCTTCGCCACCAGACTGTCCGGGTCCGTGATGTCCCCGAAGGTGAACACCTCGGTCGGGCAGGTCTGCACGCAGGCCGGGACCACCTCCCCGTCGCGGAGCGGCCGGTTCTCCACCGCGGCGTCGCGCTCGGCCTCGTGGATCCGCTGGACGCAGAAGGTGCACTTCTCCATGACGCCCTTCTCGCGCACCGCCACGTCCGGGTTGAGCTGCCAGTTGAGCGGCGTCGGGAAGTCGTACGTGAACCAGTTGAAGACGCGGACCTTGTACGGGCAGTTGTTCTCGCAGTACCGCGTCCCGACGCACCGGTTGTAGACCTGGGCGTTGAGGCCGTCCGGCGTGTGGTACGCCGCGTACACCGGGCAGACGGGCTCGCACGGGGCGTTTCCGCAGTGCTGGCAGAGCATCGGCAGGAAGCGCACGTCGTCCGTGGCCTCGTCCCGGTACGCCTCCTCCTTGTCCCGGCTCACCCCGAAGTAGCGCTCGATGCGGAGCCAGTGGAGCATGCGCCCCTTCGCGACCTCGTCGGGGCCGACCACCGGGACGTTGTTCTCGGCGTTGCAGGCGACCACGCAGGCGGAGCACCCGATGCACCGGTCCAGGTTGATCGTCATCGCCCAGCGGCGCTCCGTCTCGACGTACTCCCCGTAGTGGGTGCCCGGGGCCGGGTACGCCGAGGGGTCGGTGTTCGTCGGGACGGGAGCGAAGCCGCCGTTCCCCTTCAGGGCGTGAATCGACTCCCGGGACCCCGGGATGAAGCCCGGATTGTGCCCGTCCGCCTCGGCGAGCTTCGCGAGGGAGACCGCCTGCGCGATCTCCCGGTCGTGCTGGAGCCGGCTGCCGACCTCGAAGAGCCCCTCCGGGAGCCGGTTGGGGATCGGGGTGTGCCGGTCCGCGCTCCGCACCTTGCGTACGCGCACCCGCTGGCCGTAGGGAGCGAACGCCCCGGTGGTGCGCTCCATGGCCGCGCCCAGCAGGACGTTGGGGTTCACCCCGCGCCCCTCCGTGAACCGGCCGAACGCCTCGTGCCCCAGCCCCATCTGGATGGCCACGGTGTCGGGACGGACCCCCGGGTAGATGTAGGCGTAGGTCTGGAGCGACCCGTAGGGAGTGGAGACCTCCAGGAGGTCGCCGCGCTCGATCTTCATCTCGCGGGCCGCCTGCGGGTGGATCTCCACCCACGACTGCCAGGGCACCTTGGTCACCGGGTCCGGAAGCTCCAGAAGCCACGGCCGGTTGGCGGTGCGCCCGTCGTAGAACCGGGTGGACGGGTAGACGACCAGGTGGAAGTTGGCGTCGGCGGCCCCCTCGAACTGTACCGGCTCGAAGCTCGGCGCGGGCCCCGCCACCACCGTGGGCGCCGCCGCCAGCGGGACCGCAACCGCCGGATCGGCCGGGGCGGGCGCCGCCTCCGGGTTCGCCGCGGGCGGCGCGAAGCCGGAGGGGAGCCCCGACTCGCCCGGTGCGGCCTCCCGCTGGATCCCCGGGTACACGCCGCCGTTCTTCACCGCCGCCCGCCACGCCTCCGCCCCGCCGGGGAAGTTGGCCCGCAGGTATTCGTAGTAGGTGTTCACCGTCGCGACGCCCGCTGCGGCGCCGCCGAGCTGCTGCGCCACCGACAGGAGCACGTCGCCCACCTGCTTGGTGTTGAACACCGGCCGCAGGGCGGGCTGCACGATCTCGTACACCCCCTGGTACGGCACGTAGTCGTCCCACGCCTCCAGGAAGTGGTGGTCGGGGAGGACCATGTTGCACAGCCTGGAGGTGTCGTCCGGGAAGGTGGAGAAGCTCACCTTGAAGGGGACGCGCTGCAGCGCCTCCGCGAACTTCACCCCGCCGGGGAGGGTGTACGCCGGGTTCCAGACGTCGATCAGGAGCATCTCCACCTGCCCGGCGCGCATCTGCTCCACCAGCTGGAGCACGCCGCGCATCCCGGCGCGGGTGGGGGCGGGGGTCGCCCGCCCGTTGAGGCGGTCCACGGCCGCCTGCAGGGCGCTCGCGTTCGGGCCGGAGGTGGCGACGCCCGGCCCGAGCGCCACGCCGCCCCCGGCGCGGAACTCGCGCGCCAGCTGCTCGATCACGGCGGCCTCCACGCCGGTCTGCTGCGCGGCGGTCGCTACGTCCATCGCGCCCGACATGGCCAGCGCGATGGCGGCCTCGGTCCCGGGCCGCGGCGCCACCCACTGGTCGGCGTTGAGGCCGGTGAGCGGGCGGTGCGGACCCACCCAGACGAACTTCCCGCGCCGGCCGTTCCGGTACGAGTGCATCTGGGCGAACTGCCAGGCGTAGTCGACCGGGGAGCCCCAGGTCTCCAGGAAGTCCGCGCCGAAGGAGATCAGGAAGTTCGCGTTCGCGAAGTTCAGCCCGCGCGGCTGCTCCCCGAGCGGGTCGTAGACCACCCGGCGGATCCCCGTGGCGGCGACGAACTCGTTGACGAGCCGCTCCTTGGTCCCCGTGTAGTCGCCGGTCAGGAAGACCACGCTCCCCGGGCGCGCCCGGCGGATCCGCTCGGCCAACTCGGCCTCGGCGGTGCCCCAGCTGATGTTGCGCGGGGTGAGCCCCGGCTCCAGCACGAAGGGGCCGGTGTAGCGGTCGGGGTGGTAGAGCCCCTGCACGGAGGCCTGCCCGCGGGGGCACAGGTTCCCGTGGGAGACGGGGTGGTCCGGGTTCCCCTCCACCTTGGTGGCGCGCCCGGAGTGCGTCTCCACGAAGATCCCGCAGCCGGCCGGGCACTCGCGGCAGGTGCTCGCGTAGAAGGTGGGGACGCCGGGGACGATGTCCTCGGAGGGCACGACGAACGGGATCAGCTTCTCCGCCTCCCCGCCGCGGCCAAGCGGCGGGAGGGCGTCGCAGCCGGCCGCCGCCACCCCGGCCCCGGAGGCCCCCAGGACCTTGAGGAAGTCACGCCTCTTCATTCCGTCAGACATTCTCGCTCCTTTGGGAAGCAGTCAGCCCCGGGCGCCGGGCCCCGGCCGGATTGCTCTGGACTTCGTACATGTGCTTCGAGCCGCGCGAGTCGCGTGATTCCTCAGTAGTGGCAGACGAAGCAGTCCGTGCTCGCCCGCTGGTTGCCAAAGGCCAGCTGAGCGCCGCGCGCGTCGCCCCCCGCGGCGCTCAGCGCCGCGATCTTCCGGACGTACGAGGAGTTGCTCCGGACCGCCGCTTCCTCCGCCTCCGACAGCGGACTCTCGCCCCGGTGGCAGTCGACGCACCACCCCATCTCAAGCGAGGCGAACTGGTACACCTTCTCCATCTCCTGCACCGGCCCGTGGCAGGTCTGGCACTGCAGCCCCGCGTTCACGTGCATGTAGTGCGGGAACTTCACGTGCTCGGGGAGGTCGTGGATGCGGACCCAGGGGATCGCCTCCTGGCGGCGCCAGTAGTCGACCAGCTTGGTGGCCTCCCGGTTCCACATGGTGTCCCTCGCCGCCGCCGGGAAGGCCAGCTGCGCGTTCTCCGGGGGCTGCACCGCGCTCCCCGGCACGTGGCAGCCGACGCAGAGCGCCACGGCGGGGATCCCGGCGTCCACCGAGCGGTCCGCCGTGGTGTGGCAGTACATGCAGGGGATCTGGTTCTGCCCCGCGTGCACGCTGTGGAAGAACGCGATGGGCTGGTCGGGCGCCGACGCTTCCGGGTCGCCCCCGCAGCTGGCGACTCCGAGGGCGAGGAGAGCGATCCCTGCGAACTTGAGGACTCTGATCATGATCTATCCAAGCGGATTTTCCGTTGCGCTGCGGGCGGGGACGCGCCCCCGGCGACCCCCGCGCACAGGCACCTGCACCGCGCCGCCGGGCCCTCGAAAACGGGGGCGGCGCAGCCAAGCTCTCCCATATAACACCCCCCTACAGAATCGGCAATAGAACCCCGACACCCCACGCCACCCCCACACCCCCACAACGGCGCACAAGCTGAATAAACACAGTGGTTTGCAGAGCCGCGGCAGGAGGCCGGGACCGCAGCACGCCGGCTACGGTTGAGAATGTTTCTCAACCGCGCCAATGCACGCTTTCCCGACATCGTGTGGGGAAACTCCCCACCCGCACGCGGGGAATTCTCCGGGTGGGGGCCTGCCTCCCGCGACGGGAGATCCGGAGGCAGGAATCCCGAATTCTCCGCTCCGCGCTCTCACGCGTTTTTCCAGAAAGCCGCTCGGCGTCCCGGGCCGGACGCGCGGGGCTTGCTATCCGCGGCCGAGGTACCGGTGCTCCACCATGGTGCAGCGGTTCTGCACCACCCGGATCCCCGCCTCGGCCAGGCGCCGCGCCGCTTCGTCGTTGCGGATCCCGCTCTGCATCCACACCGCCCTGGGCTTGGCGGCGAGCAGGTCGTCCACGTGCGGCGGGACGTCCTCGGAGCGCCGGAAGACCACCACCAGGTCCACCTCCCCCGGGATCTCGGCGACGGAGCGGTACACCTTCTCTCCCAGGATCTCCGTGGCGTTGGGATAGTAGACGGGGACGGGAACGATCTCGTATCCAGCCTGCTGCAGGTACTGCGGGACGTAGTGGGCGGGCTGACCCGCCGCGGCCCCGGTCTTGATCCCGAGCACCGCCACGCGGCGGGCGTCGCGCAGCAGCTCGCGCGCCCCCGCGCCGTCCTCCACCAGGTTGTCTCGCCAGTCCGCCATGCGTGCCTCCTCCGTGGGTTCGCGAACAGGGGTCTGCCCCGGCGCAATCCTCGTGCTAGATTGATGGCACTCCGCCGCCGGCGTGGCGGGGACGGGCTTCAGCGGCAAGGGGAATGGACGGCAACTGGATCGAGCAGTACGGGTACCTGGCGGTGTTCGTCGGGGGGATCCTGGAGGGGGAGACGACCTTCGTCATCGCCGGATACGCCGCGAGCCGCGGCTACCTGGAAGTCCTACCCACCTACCTGGCCGCGGTGGCCGGGGCGATGACGGGCGACCTCACCTACTTCTGGCTCGGCCGGTGGCAGGGACCGCGGCTGGTGCGCGCCTTCCCCGCGCTCCGCAAGCTGCGCGCGCGCGCCGTGCTGATCCTGCGCCGCTGGGGCCGTGCCACCGCGTTCCTCGCGCGCTTCGCCTACGGGCTGCGGATCGTCCTCCCTATCAGCATGGGCGCGGCGCGGATGCGCTTCCCCGTGTTCGCCGCCTTCAACCTACTGGGCTCGCTCTGCTTCGCGGCGCTGTACCTGGCGCTGGGGTACCTGTTCGGGGAAACGGTCGAGGGGATGCTGCTCCGGGTGCGCCCGTTCGAGAAGTGGATCCTGCTGGGGCTGCTGGCGCTGGGGGCGGCGATCTGGGCGGCCCGGGAGTGGAAGCTCTTCCACCCGAAGCCGGAGGACGAGGTGCCGGGGCCCATCGTGGAGCGGCTGGAGGAGGAGGTGGGGAAGGAGCTGCGGGGAAAGAAGTAGGAGGTCAGGCGCCCGGGAGGGCGCGCCACCGCTCCGGCGCGCCCGGGATGCGCTCTGCGCGGCCGGTGGACGCCAGGTGCACCAGGTGCGCCCGGACCTCGCGGAGCGCGTGGATGAAGTTGTCGGCGGGGAGGTCGCCGAAGAGCGCGGCGGTGACCCCGTACGCGGTCCGGGGGGCGTCCAGCAGTTCCAGGAGCTGCCGGTTGCGCCCCTCGTGGTGCGCCAGGATTTCCTCGATGCGGCCGCCCAGGTCGGCGAAGAGCGGCCCGTGCGAGGGGAGGACCACCTCGACGGGGAGCTCCCGGAGGCCGCGGAGCGAGGCGAGGTAGTCGGAGAGCGGGTCCTCGGCGTACAGGTCCGCCCCGATGTTCGGGGAGATGCGGGGGAGGACGTGGTCCCCCGCCACCAGGATGCGCCGTTCCGGGTGATGGAGCACCACGTGGCCGGGGGAGTGCCCCGGGGTGAGGATCCACTCCCACCCGCCGCCGCCCGGGAGCGGCCCGCGCTCCCCCACCAGGAGGTCGTCCGGCTGGAAGTGGGCGTACATCCCGTGGATCCGATCGGATGCGGCGAGCAGCCCCTCCGCCAGCGCCTCCGGCACCCCCATCGCCAGGAACGACTCCCGCGCGCCCTTCCGGTCCTCCGGCCAGTCGTCCACGAAGCGGCGGGCGAGCGCCTCCTCGCGCTCGTGGATCGCCACCCGGGCGCCGGACCAGGCGCGGACCGGCCCAGCGAGGCCGTAGTGGTCGATGTGCACGTGCGTCAGAAGCACGTGCGCCAGGTCTCCCGGCCCCACCCCCAGCCGCTCGGCGCCGCCGCGGAGGGCGGCGCGGGCGGTGGGGGTGTCCATCCCCGTGTCCACCAGCGTGTGCCCGTCCTCGCCCTCGATCAGCCACGCCGCGACCTCGTGCGGCGGGAAGGGGAGCGGTACGGAGATGCGGTGGATCCCGGGGGCCGCCTCGAGGACGGCGCCGCTCACTCGCCTCCCGCCTCCGGGAAGAACTTCTCCCCGCTCTCCGCCTTCTGCACCAGCAGCGCGGCCGGGGCGAAGCGGCGGCCGTGCTTCTCCTCCAGCGCGCGCAGCCGGGCGAGGACGCGGTCGGCGCCGGTCTGGTCCACGTACCAGAAGGGGCCGCCGCGGAAGGGCGGGAAGCCGATCCCCATGATGGCGCCCACGTCGCCGTCGCGGGCGCTGCGCAGCACCCCCTCCTCCAGCGTGCGGACGGCCTCGTTGACCATGATCAGGGCCAGCCGCTCCTGGATCTCCTCGCGGGGGGCCTCCCGGCGCGGCGGGCTGCCGATCAGCGCGTACACGCTCTCGTCCGGCCCCTTGCGCTCGCCCTCCTCGTAGCGGTAGAAGCCGCGGCCGTTCTTCCGCCCCAGCCTCCCGTCCGCCACCACCTTCTCGAGCACCGTGCTGGGCACCATGCGGTCGGCGAAGGACTCGGCCATGATCTTCCCGGCCTTGGCGGCCACGTCGAGCCCCACCTCGTCGTACAGGGTGATGGGCCCCACCGGGTACCCCCACGCCGTCATCGCCCGGTCGATGTCCTCCATCCGCACCCCTTCCTCCAGCAGGAGGGCGGCTTCGGCCATGTAGGGCGAAAGGATGCGGTTGGCGTAGAAGCCGGGGGAATCGTTGACGATGATCGGCGTCTTCCCCAGGCGCTTCCCGTAGGCGTGGCCGGTGGCGGCCACCTGCGGGTCGGTCTGGTCCGTGACGATGATCTCCAGCAGCGGCATCTTCTCCACGGGGGAGAAGAAGTGCAGCCCCAGCACGTTCTGCGGGCGGGACACGGCCTCGGCCAGCCGCCGGATGGGGATGGTGGAGGTGTTGGAGCCCAGGACCGCGTCCTCCGGGATCACCGCCTCGATCTCGCGGAGCACGGTGTGCTTCACCTGCACGTCCTCGAAGACGGCCTCCACCACCAGGTCCACGTTCCCGAAGCCGGTGTACTCGGAGGTGGGCTCCACCCGGTCCACGAGCTGCGTCACCTCGTAGCGGGGGCGCTTCTTCCGCCGCGCCCGCTTGGTCAGGATGTCGCGCGCGGTGCGGAGCCCCTTCGCCACGGCCTCCGGCTTCACGTCCTTGAGGCGCACGCGCATCCCGGTCTCCGCGGAGGCGGCGGCGATCCCCGCGCCCATGAACCCGGCGCCCACCACCGCGACCCGCTCCGCCTTCCGGGGCTTCACCCCCTCGCCCAGCCCGGGCTTGTTCTCGGCGCCGGTCTTGGCGAAGAAGAGGTGCACCAGGCTCCGCGACTCCGGGGTGACGCTCAGCTCTCCGAACGCCCTGGCTTCCAGCTCCAGCCCCTCGTCCAGCGGCCGGTCGAGCCCCCGCTCCACCACCTCCAGGATCCGCAGCGGCGCCGGGTACAGCCCCTTGGTCTTGCTCATCACCCCCTCGCGCGCCTTGCGGAAGATCATCGCGCCCACGCCGGGGAGCCCCTCCTTCCAGTCCGGCGACCCGCGGGAGCGGCCGGCGCGCGGCTTCCGCGTCCCCTCGGCCAGCTCGCGGGCGGCGCGCTTCGCCTCGCGCAGCAGCGCCGGCGCGGGGACGACCTCGTCCACCAGCCCCAGCCTCATGGCGCGGCGGCCGTCCAGGTTCTTCCCGGTGAGCATCAGGTCCAGCGCGTTGGCGATTCCCACGAGGCGCGGCAGGCGCTGGGTCCCGCCGGCGCCGGGAAGGATGCCGAGCTGCACCTCCGGGAGCCCCAGCTTGGTCTTCGGCGAGCTGGTCGCCATGCGGTAGTCGCAGGCGAGCGCCACCTCCAGCCCCCCGCCGAGCGCCGCGCCGTCGATGGCGGCCACCACGGGGATGGCGAGCCGCTCCAGCCGGTTGAGCAGGGCGTGCCCGGCGCGGCTCATCGCCTCCCCGTCGGCGGCGGTCCGGATCCGCGTGAACTCCTCGATGTCGGCCCCGGCGATCCAGATGCCCGGCTTCTCGGAGACGATCACCGCCGCGCGGGCGCCGCCTTCGCGCGCCTCCAGGCGATCCAGCACCTCTGCCATCTCCTCCATCATCTGCGCCGAGATGACGTTCACCGGCTTCCCCGGCTGGTCGAGGCGGATGACGGCGATCCCGTCCTCGATCTCCATGCGGACCATCCGCGCGGCGGTTTCCACCGGGGTCTCCGTGGCTGCCATCGGAATCGCTCCTGTAAGGGTCGTGTTCGTGCCTGGCGTACGTGTCGCTCGGGAACCGCGGTGGCCCGGCAAGCTCCGCACCGGGACCGCGGGGACTGCGCGCATCTGCGGGATGCGACCCCCAGGGCCACATCGTAATCGCTGAGCGTGGCTCATACAAATGAGGGGTGTTCCGGGCTGCAGTGGCCCACTGTGGCACCGCCGTGGACGGGATGGGACAGGTGAGGCGGCGACGCCCCGCACTCGGGGTGCGGAAAGCACGACGGGGGCACGCCGGCAGTGGCGCGCCCCCGTCGTGTCCGTATCCGGCCCGCTTACGCGTGCGCCGCACCCGCGCGCCCGTCGCTCCGCTGCAGCGCCCGGAAGGGCCGTCCGGGCACGTGCCGCAGGGAGGCCTGCGGAGCCGCATGCAGCACCGCCGCGGCGCGCTCCCGGGCGAAGCGCCAGACGGCGAGCGGGGCCTCCACCGGCGCGATCAGCGCGTAGCGGCCGTCCGCTCCCCGCTCGAAGAGGAAGAATTCCCGCCCCCGGTGGCGGAAGGCCACCAGGTACTCGCTCCTGAACGCCTGCGCGGCCAGGAGCACGGGGGCTCCGACCAGCGCCAGCACCACGGCCAACACGATGTATGTCATGAGCTTTCTCCTGCGTCGGGGTTCCCTCGGGCGCTCTCCGCCCGGGATCCATACGTAGCCAATCCCGTGCCAGTTTCGGCGGGCACCCTCACCGTAATGACGCTCCGCGGGTGCCCCGCGCCACACCCTCTGCACGCCTGTCTGCCGACCTTGCCGCCACCCTGCCGGAGTGGCAAGCGGGCGTGCCGGAATGAGCGTCTCCATTCCCCCCAAACGTGCACACGGCTTGCTGTTCCATCCCCTGCGGCCGATGCGCCGCGGACCGGGCGTGATCCCTCCCGGTCGCCCGGTCCTTCAACCCGAACGGAGGAGACCCGAATCAGCAACGGAGGTGGAGCATGAGGCATTCGTGGTTCGTGGCTTTGCTGCTCGCGGCGCCGGTCTGCGCCCTTTCCCCGTCCCCGGCCGAGGCGCAGTCCCGGCCGCTGGAGACGCGTCCCCGAATGGAGGCGCGCCCCGCGTTCGAGTACTTCGTGGCGCGCAACCGCCTGGAGCTCGGTGGTGGCGCCGCCGAGCTGGACGGAGTCGGCGGGCGGCTCCTCTGGCCCGTGGCCGGCGTGTCGGCGGCCCCGCTCTTCTCCCGGACCGACCTGGGCGGGTACCTGGTGCACTCCCCCGCGGACGGCGCGGAGCCGGAGATGTGGCACTACGGCGTCCAGGCCGACCTGCGCCTGGGGCGCGCTCCCCTGGCCCGGCGGATCGACCCGCTCCTCTCGCTGGGGGTGGGCGCGGTGCGGGTGGAGGAGCCGGCCACGGAGGCGCTGCGGGTCCCGATGCGGTACCCGGTGGCGGTCACGCAGACGCGGACCGACCCCTCGGTGGTCCCCGGCCTCGGGGCGCGCCTGAGGCTGCTCCCCGGGCTGGGCCTCCGCGGCGACGTGCGGATGGTGGTGGACTTCCGCGAGCGGACCACGCGCAACGTGGAGACCTCGGCGGGAGTGAGCGTCGCGATGTGAGTGCGGTAGTGCGAAGTGCGAGGTGCGAGACGGCGCCCCCGCCGGGAGGTCCCGGCG
>DASYWD010000583.1 GCA_035936415.1 Longimicrobiaceae bacterium | reverse complement strand
CGGGCTGGAGATGCTGCCCGAGGCGGAGCGGCGGCAGGTGGTGGAGGCGTGGAACGCCACGGAGGCGCCGTACCCGGCCGAGCGGTGCATCCACGAGCTGTTCGAGGCGCAGGCGGAGCGCACCCCGGAGGCGGCGGCGCTGGTCTGCGGGGACGAGACGCTCACCTACGCAGAGCTGAACCGGCGGGCGAACCGCCTGGCGCACTACCTCCGGGAGCTGGGCGTCGGGCCCGACGTGCGCGTGGCGCTGGGGGTGGAGCGCAGCCCGGAGATGCTCGTGGCGCTGCTGGCGGTGCTCAAGGCGGGCGGGGCGTACGTGCCGCTGGATCCGGAGTATCCGCGGGAGCGGCTGGCGTACATGCTCCGCGACAGCGCTCCCGCGGTGCTGCTGACGCACGAGTCCCTGCTGGAGCGGTTCGGGCCCCTCCCGGCGCCGGTCCTCGCGCTCGCCGTGCACGCCTCCTCCTGGGCGGAGCAGCCGGAGGGGAACCCGCCGCGGGCGGACCTCACCCCCGGGCACCTGGCCTACGTGATCTACACCTCGGGCTCCACGGGCCGGCCCAAGGGCGTACTGGTCGAGCACCGCGGCGCCTGCAACCTGGCCGTGGCCCAGGCGCGCGCCTTCGGAGTGGAGCCGGAGAGCCGGGTGCTGCAGTTCGCATCGTTCAGCTTCGACGCCTGCGTCTCCGAGGTCTTCATGGCGCTCTCCCGGGGCGCCGCCCTGCACCTTCCGCCCGCGGGAGCCGTTCCGGCGGGCGGGGCGCTGCTCGAGGTGCTCGCACGCGAGGCCATCACCCACGTGACCCTTCCCCCGGCGGTGCTCGGAGCCCTCCCCGAGGGCGCCGACCTGGGCCCGGTGCGCACCCTCGTCCTGGCCGGAGACGCCCTGAGCGGCGCCCTGGTGACGCGATGGGCGCCGGGCCGCCGGCTCTTCAACGCCTACGGACCCACCGAAGCGACCGTCTGCGCGACGCTCCAGGAGTGCCGCGCCGGGGAGGGGGCGAGCCCCGGCATCGGCGGGCCGATCGCGAACGCGCGGGTCTACGTGTTGGACGCGGCGGGCGAGCCGGTGCCGGCCGGCGCGGCGGGCGAGCTGTACGTAGGCGGGGCCGGGGTGGCGCGCGGCTACCAGCGGCGGCCGGAGCTGACGGCGGAGCGCTTCGTCCCCGACCCGTTCGGCGGGGAGCCGGGGGCGAGACTCTACCGCACCGGCGACCGGGGGCGGTGGCGGGGGGACGGGACGATCGAGTTCCTGGGGCGGGTGGACCACCAGGTCAAGGTGCGAGGCTTCCGCGTGGAGCCCGGGGAGGTCGAGGCGTGGCTCTCCGAGCACCCGGAGGTCCGCGAGGCCGTGGTGCTGGCGCGCGAAGACGCACCCGGGGACCGGCGGCTGGTGGCGTACTACGTGGGAGCGGGAGCGGTGGAGGCGCTCCGGGCGCACCTGCTGGAGCGGCTGCCGGAGTACATGGTGCCGGCGGCGTACGTGCGGCTGGAGCAGATGCCGCTGACGCCGAACGGGAAGCTGGACCGGAGGGCGCTGCCGGCCCCGGAGGGGGATGCGTACGCGCGGCGGGGCTACGAGGCGCCGCAGGGCGAGATGGAGCAGGCGCTGGCGGAGATCTGGGCGGAGGTGCTGCGGCTGGAGCGGGTGGGGCGGTGGGACCACTTCTTCGAGCTGGGCGGGCACTCCCTCCTGGCGGTCCGGGTGCTGGAGCGCATGCGGCAGCGCGGGCTGCACCTGGAGGTGCGGGCGCTGTTCACCACGCCGGTTCTGGCCGAACTGGCCGGGGAGGTGGAGGGGGAGACGAGGGAGGTCGCGGTGCCGCCGAACCTGATCCCCGAGCCCACGGATCCGGGCCGGAATCCCAACATCGTGGAGGTTTACCTATGAGTGTCGACGGACTGCTGGCCCGGCTCGCCGAGGCGGGGATGCAGCTGCGGAGGAGCGGCGACCAGCTCGTCGTCACCGGAGAAAAGCAGAAGCTGACCCCCTCTCTCGTGGCCGAGATCCGCGACCAGAAGCAGGCGCTGCTGTCGGTCGTCACCAGCATCGGGGCCGAGTCCTCCGCTCCCGGGTTCCGCCTCGAACCGCAGATGCTGCCGCTGGTGGAGCTGAACCAGGAGGAGATCGACGGGATCGTGGCGGGGGTGCCCGGGGGCGCTGCGAACGTGCAGGACGTCTACCCGCTGGCGCCGCTGCAGGAGGGAATGCTGTTCCACCACCTGATCTCCGGCGACGCGGATCCGTACCTGACGCCGAGCCTGGCCGCTTTCGACTCGCGCGGGCGCCTGGAGCAGTATCTGGCGGCGCTGCAGGCGGTGATCGACCGGCACGACATCCTGCGCACGGCGATCCGGTGGGAGGGGCTGCGGGAGCCGGTGCAGGTCGTCTGGCGGCGCGCGGAGCTGCCGGTGGAGGAGGTACAGCTGGACGAGGAAGGAGGGGATGCGGCCGAGCAGCTGTGGCGGCGGTACGACCCGCGGCGGTACCGGATGGACCTCGGGCGCGCGCCGCTGCTGCGGGCGTGCATCGCCGAGGATCGTGCGGGGGGTCGCTGGCTGTTGCTCATGGTCATGCACCACCTCGTGGCCGACCACGAGTCGCAGGAGGTGCTCCAGGGGGAGATCGCGGCGCATCTGCACGGGCGGGCCCGGGATCTCCCCCCGCCCCTCCCCTTTCGTAACTACGTGGCGCAGGCGCGGCTGGGGGTGAGCCGGGAGGAGCACGAGGCATTCTTCCGCGAGCTGCTGGGGGACGTGGAGGAGCCGACGGCGCCGTACGGGCTGCTGGACGTGTGGGGGGAGGAACGCGGAGTCGACGAGGCGCGGCTTCGAGTCGAGCGCGGCGCAGGGGTACGGCTGCGGGCCCGTGCGCGGGAGCTGGGGGTGAGCGCGGCGAGCCTGTGCCACCTGGCGTGGGCGCTGGTGCTGGCGCGGCTGACCGGCCGGCAGGACGTGGTGTTCGGCACCGTGCTCTTCGGCCGCATGCAGGGTGGGGAAGGCTCGGACCGGGTGATGGGGCCGTTCATCAACACGCTCCCGGTGCGGATCGAGGTGGATGCGGAGGCGGTGGAGGAGAGCGTCCGGAGGACGCACCGGCTGCTGGCGGAGCTGCTGCGGCACGAGCACGCGTCGCTGGCGCTGGCGCAGCGGTGCAGCGGGGTGGCAGCGCCGGCCCCGCTGTTCACCTCCCTGCTCAACTACCGCTACGGCGGCAGCAGAGGGCGCTCCCCCGAGGCGGGGCGGTCCAGGCAGGGGATGCGGGGACTTCGCGGACAGGAGCGGTCGAACTACCCCGTCGACCTGTCGGTGAACGATCTCGGCGAGGAGTTCTCGCTCGCGGCGCAGGTAGCGGCACCGGCGGAGGCGATGCGCGTCTGCCGGATGATGCATACGGCGCTGGAGCGGCTGGTGGAGGCGCTGGAAGTCTCGCCGGGGCGGGCGCTCGGGAGCATCGACGTGCTTCCGGAGGAGGAGCGGCGGCAGGTGGTGGAGGAGTGGAACGCGACCGCGGCGGCGTATCCGCGCGACGCCTGC
>DASYWD010000582.1 GCA_035936415.1 Longimicrobiaceae bacterium | reverse complement strand
CTCCCCCGCAGGCGGCCGGGAGCGCGGCGCCCCCGCCCCCGCTGTCGCTGGGGATCCGCACGAAGGAGGAGGCGGGCCGCACGCTCGTGGGGAGCGTGGCCACGGGGAGCCCCGCGCACCGCGCCGGACTGAACGCGGGCGACGAGATCCTGGCGCTGGACGGGCTGCGCACCAGCGCGCGCGACCTCCCCGTGCGGATCATGGAGCGGGAGGAGGGCGAGGTGGTGGAGGTCGCGGTGTTCCGCCGCGACGAGCTGCTGAGGATCCCGGTCCGGCTGGAGCGCGCCCCGCCCGTCCGGGGGGTGCTGCGGAGGGTAAAGGACCCGACCCCGCTGCAGACGGCGATCTACGAGAGCTGGCTGGGGAGCGGATCGGCCGTCGCACCGTCTGCAGGGAGGGAGTGTTGATCCGGAGGCGGGCGTCCGCTAGCTTCGCGGTGCGGGCATGCAGGCCGGAAATGGTCTCGTCGCCACTGCTCGAGAGCGGGCCGAAGTCGCTGGGTTATTGGTAAGATCCCAGCGGCGCTCACTTGCCCGCTCTCGCTTTTTGGGGCCGCGCAGGGTTGACGGGAGGCAGGAGGGGGGTTAATTTTCTTCTCCCTGATTGGACGGGCTCGCTCGTCCGCCGGGATCGGGGAGAAGGCTCGGGACGTGGCGCAGCCCGGTAGCGTACCTGAATGGGGTTCAGGGGGTCGCGGGTTCAAATCCCGCCGTCCCGACTGTCACAAGCGAAGGCCCTGCATCGTAAACCGATGCAGGGCCTTTCTGCAATCCAAGACCATGGGTCCAGTTCCTCCCGCATCAAGGCCCCGATCAACGTACCGGACCGGCGGGCGCTACACACCGCCCGTGAAGTTTGCGCCACACCAGGATCCCCCATTTAAGCCAGCCAGGCGCTCGGTGCAGAACCTGGCCTCGCCTCTGTTTACCTGGCTGTTCCACCTCCCCAAAGTGGCAGGTCCTGGTGTGGCCCCGCGGAGCTGCTGCACCTGCGCTCGGCCGCGCTCTGCGCCCCCGAAGACCTGCGGGCCGTGAGCTGCGTCACCGAGGCGGGAGGTCTGCTCGAGGCAATGGACCGGCTCGCGGCCGCCGTCGGGAACGGCTGGCCATCGAATCCGCGGCAAGGGTGGAGCAGGATTGAAACCATTTCACGCGTGCCTGCGTCCAACATTGGAGAGCAGGCGGTCTACCCGAGCCGTCCGCTCCTCCTCCACCCTCCCCCAGCGCGCGAGGTTCCTATGTCGCCGTCGCATCAGTCCCTCCACGTCCTCCTCTGTGCCGGCTTCCTGGCGTCCTGCGCCGTCGCTCCCGCCCGCGACGCGCTGCAGCCGTCGAGGGGCCATGTGATCTCCGGCGAGGAGATCCGGCGCAGCGGTGCGCGCACGGCCTGGCAGCTCCTCGAGCGCGGGGGCGGGCCTCTGCGGACCGGGATCGGGGGCGCCGGCCAGCTCAGCGCGAGCAGCTACCGGACGATCCACGGCACCGCCTCGTCCAGCGAGCCCCTCCTGGTGGTGGACGGGGCGCGCATGCTCAACCTGGACGTGCTGCGGCAGATCCCGGCCGAGACGGTCCAGAGCATCGAGTTCCTCAGCGGGGTCCACTCGCACGCGTACGCCGGCGGCGCGAACGGGGTGATCGTCGTGCGCACGGCCCCTCCCGCGCGCCGGTGAGGCGCTCTGCGCGTGCCAGCGTTGACGTGATAGAGCGTCGGCGGAAAGCTCTGGCGCATCTCGCGCGGATACCCATGCTCTCGTCGGCGCTGCGGCGATCCGCCCACCGAAGCTACTATGATGATGCTGACCCGCTGCCGTACCGGCAGATTCGGCGCCGTCGGGTCCCGGTTCAACCGCCGTCCCGGCTAGAGCAAACAAGGGCCCAGCAAGCACTTACGCTTGCCGGGCCTTCGTTTCTTTTCGGAGCAGAGCCGGGCGCAGCCGCGGCTGGCGATGCAGGCGGGCGCCGCCCTGGGCGCGATGAGAACGCGAGCTACCGTACCGCGGCGCCTCCCCCGGCGGCCTTCCTCAGCGCGGCCAGGCAGCCAGCGAGGGCGTCTCTCGCTTCGTCGACCTGCGAGTGCTCCCTGGGCAGCACTCGCTCCCGGATGTCCAGGGCTTCCCTCAACAGGGGCTCCGCTTCGGCAGGTCGCCCCGCGTCTACCAGGAGCCGACCCAGCCCGAGCAGAGTCGTGGCGGTGAACGGGTGTCCTTGCGGCAACGCGCGGCGCTGGACCCCGAGCGCCTGCCGGTACAGCGACTCGGCGGCCGCGGTCTCGCCGCGAAGGTGCAGCAGCCGCGCATAGCCCGCCCGGTCCATGGCCACGTCCGGGTGCTGTTCGCCGACCAGCCGGCGGCGGAGCTCCAGCGCCTGGCGGAAGACCGAGTCCGCCGCCGCGTAGTCACCACGGTCGCGAAGCACCCCGGCCAGGTTGCTGAGGCTGACGCTCACCTCGAAGTGCTCCGGGCCCCAGAGCGCCCTGCGCGCCGCGAGCGACTCCCGGTGGAGCGCCTCCGCGGCCGCCAGTTCGCCGCGCTCGCGCATGACGTGGCCCAGGTTGTTCAGCGACTGCGTCAGCGCGGCGGGCTCGACGGCGACGCGGCTCCGGTCGATGGCGAGCGCCTCGCGCAGCAGCCTCTCCGCCTCGTCGTAGCGGCCCTGCATGCGGAGCACCATCGCCAGGCCGTTGAGCGAGCGTGCCACCTCGGTGCTCTGGTCGCCGTGCTCCGCCCGGCGCGCGGCGAGGATGACCCCGTACAGCTCACGGGCCGCGTCGTAGCGCCCCGCGAACCGCAGCACGTCGGCCAGCTGGTTGGCGACCGATATGGCCTCGGGGTGCGTCTCACCACGCAGTCCGCGGAGCAGTACGTAGCTCGAATCCAGCAGCTCGATCGCCCGGTCGTACTCGCCCAGGCCGTGATAGGCCTTCCCCAGCGCGAAGAAGAGGCGCGAGCGCGCCTCCGGCGCCTCCGGCGCTCCGGCGCGGAGCTGGGAAGTACCGTTGTCGAGCAGCTCCCGCACGGTCATCGCCTGGCCGTCGGCCCGGTGCGGATCCGCGTCGTACAGGAGCCCGAGGAGGAACGCCTCCACCTGCTGCGCTCGGTCACGCTCGGTGGCGATCCGTCCCGCCTGCACGGCGGTCAGAGCGCTGAACCCGAGGAGGAGCGTGGCGGCCGCTCCGGTCAGTGCCACGCTGACCCGGTTGCGTCGCACAAAGGTGCGCACCCGGTACCATCGGGTATCCGCTCGTGCACTCACGGGGAGTCCGCGCAGGTGGCGCCGCAGGTCGGTGGCCAGCCGATCCGCGCTCGGGTACCGCTCGTCGGGCGAGGGGCACATCGCCTTGAGCACGACGGCGTCGAGGTCGCCACGGAGCCGGCGCGCCAGGGCGGCTCGCTGCGGGTCCGTCGCGGCCGCGCGGGCCACACACCGGGAGGGCGGCTCCGGCTGGTGCTCCACCGATGCTCGCGAGACCTCGATCGCCTCGCCGCCCCGGTGGTGTGGATGCTTGCCGGTGAGGAGAAGGTACAGCACCACGCCCAGCGCGTAGACGTCGCTGGAGGTGGAGATGCGCTCCCCTCGCAGCTGCTCGGGGCTGGCGTACCCCCGCGTCATCAGCCGGTGACCGGGCCCGGTCAACTCTTCGCTGCCGGTCGGATCGCCGAGGAGCTTCGCGATGCCGAAGTCGAGCAGCTTCGGCTGGCCCTCCTCGGTGACCAGGATGTTGGAGGGCTTGAGGTCGCGGTGCACGACCAGGTTGCGATGCGCGAACTGGACCGTGTCGCACACCCTGCAGAAGAGGGCGATCCGTTCCTCCACGCCGAGCCCTCGGGCGTCGCAGTACCGGTCCAGCGGCACGCCCTCCACGTACTCCATCGCGAACCAGGGGACGCCCGCGTCCGTGAGGCCGCCGTCGACGAGACGGGCGATGTCCGGGTGGTCGAGCGAGGCGAGGATACGCCGCTCCTCCACGAAGCGCTGCAGCGCCTGGCCCGAACGTGCCCCCTCGTGCAGGAGCTTGATGGCGACCCGCTGCCGGAGCTCCGGGTCCTCCCGCTCCGCGAGGAACACCGCGCCCATGCCCCCGCGCCCGATCTCGCGGACGACGCGGAAGGACCCGATCCGTCGGCCCGTCTCTGCTCCGCGCGCTTCGTCCGGGCCGCCCCCCTCCAGCAGCGGCGCCAGGTAGCTCACCGCCGCGTCGTCCAGGAAGCCGTCGCCGCGGTCGAGCGACGAGAGCAGCGCCTCCACCTCCGCGCGCAGCGCGGAGTCGGCGCCGCACTGCTCGTCCAGCAGGAGCCCGCGTCGCTCCGCGGGCGCCTCGAGCACGGCGTCGAGCACCTCCGCAACCCGGGCCCAGCGGGTCCGCGCGTCCATCGCCGCTCCGCGGGGCTCAGCCATCGAGCTCCCGGTACAGCCAGGCCCTGGCCTTCGCCCAGTCCCTCTGGATCGTGCGGGTGGTTACCTGCAGAACGTCGGCCGTCTCGGCCTCGGTGAGCCCGCTGAAGAAGCGGCACTCCACCACCCGGCAGAGCCTGGGATCGAGAGCCTCGAGCCGCTCCAGCGCCTCGTCCAGGGAGATCAGCGTCTCCGCCCGTTCCTCGACGACGATCGCGGTGTCCTCCAGGCGCACCTGCCGCCGTCCGCCACCGCGCTTGGCGGTGTGGTGCTTCCGCGCATGATCCACGAGCACGCGGCGCATCGCCCGGACGGCCAGAGCGAGTAGGTGGTGTCGGTCGGAGATGCCGGCGCGCGTCTGCTCCGAGAGCCGAAGGTAGGCCTCGTGGACCAGCGCCGTAGTGTTCAGGGTGTGGTCGATCCGCTCGTGCCGCAGGTAACGCTGCGCCAGGCGGTGCAGCTCCGCATACACGGTGGGGAAGAGATGGTCCAGCGCCGTAGGGTCGAAGCTGGGCCGGGCGGAGGAGCCTGGTGCGGAGTCGAGGGAGGCCATGGGCGGGGAGCAGAGAGCAGAGGGGGAGTACACTCTCCGGCGTGGGTTCCATGGAAGATGTACTCGCCGGCGGCGATCTGCAACCGTCGAGGGGGTGTCGATGTCGTGTTCCTGGACGGTTCTGCGCGTATAGACCAGTGTGGGACCTCTCGCCCCTCCCGTCCTGCCCGAAGGAGCCTCGTGTTCATCCCGTCCCGACCATTTCTCGTCGCCGCGGCTCTCGTGTGCCTGGGCGCCCCTGCCGCAGGGCAGTCCGTCGGGCGCGCCATCGCCAACCCGAACACGGCCGCCGCCGGCTCGCTGCGGGACGGGGTGTTGACCGTACGGCTGGAGGCGCGCCGGGCGCGGTGGTACCCGGAGGCGGAGGACGGGCCGTACTTGGAGGTGCAGACGTTCGGGGAGGCAGGAAAGCCGGCACGGGTCCCAGGGCCGCTGATCCGGGTGCCGCAGGGCACCACGATCCGTGCCCGCGTTCACAACCGGCTCGCCGCGCCGCTGGTCCTTCACGGGCTGCATACCCGACCGGGGTCGCCGGAAGACACGGTGCATGTCGCGCCGGGCGCGACCCGTGAGCTGCGCTTCCCGGCCGGGGAGCCGGGAACCTACTTCTACTGGGGCTCGACCACCGGCACCGGGATGGAGGAGCGGGCCGGCGTGGACAGCCAGCTCTCCGGCGCCTTCGTGGTGGATCCGGCCGGCGCGCGCGCCGACGACCGCGTCTTCGTGCTCGGCGCATGGCTCGACCCTGCGGGCGAGGGCCCGGAGACGCGAGAGGTGATGACGATCAACGGGAAGGGATGGCCCCATACCGAGCGCTTCTCCCCCACGGTCGGAGACACCCTGCGCTGGCGGTGGGTCAACCCGACCTGGAGCTCTCACCCGATGCACCTGCACGGCTTCTATTTCCGCGTGGACAGCCGCGGCGCGTGGGCGGCCGACACCGTGTACCGGCCCGAGGCGCGCAGGCTGGCCGTCACCGAGCTGATGCTCCCGGGAGGCACCGCCGCCCTGACCTGGGTCCCCGAGCGGGAGGGGAACTGGCTCTTCCACTGCCACTTCCCCTTCCACATGTCGGCCGGGGTGTCGCTCCCCCGCGTGCCCCACGCCGCCGCCCACGCGGACGACCACGACGACCACCGGATGGCCGGGCTGGTGCTGGGGCTGCACGTGCGTCCCCGTCCCGGCTCCGCGGCGTCGGCAGCTCCGCGGCGCGACCCGCGGAAGCTGAGGCTGCTGGTCCAATCCACACCCGGGCGCTACGGCGACGCACCGGGCATGGGGTACGTCCTCCACGGCGATCGAGAGCCGGCGCCCGATTCCATTCAGATCCCCGGCCCTCTGCTCCTCCTCCGACGGGACGAACCGGTGGCGATCACGGTGGTGAACCGGCTGGCGGAGCCCAGCAGCGTGCACTGGCACGGGATGGAGCTGGAGAGCTTCCCCGACGGCGTTCCCGGGTGGAGCGGCTCGCCGGGCAGTCTGCTTCCGCCGATCGCGCCGGGCGACTCCTTCACGGCCGTCTTCACGCCTCCGCGCGCCGGCACCTTCATCTACCATCCGCACCAGAACGAGCTGGGGCAGATCAGTTCGGGGCTCTACGGGGCGATGCTCGTGCTGGAGCCGGGGGAGGAGTTCGACCCCCGGACGGACCACGTGCTCGTCGTCGGCCAGGCGGGGCCCACCGTCGACAGCCCGGGACTGGTCAACGGGAGCGCCACGCCGCCCGCGCTGGAGATGCGTGCCGGCGAGACCCACCGCATCCGCCTCGTCAACATCACCAACGACTGGCGGGTGATGTTCTCGCTCGTGACCGACAGCGCGTTCGCGCCCTGGCGCCCCGTCGCCAAGGACGGAGCGGACCTCCCGCCGGCCCACTCCACCCCCGGACCCGCGCACCTGCTCACCGGCCCCGGCGAGACCGCGGACTTCGAGATCACGCCGGCCCAGCCCGGAGGGCTGCGCCTGGAGGTGAAGACGCAGCTTTCCGGCTGGCACGTCCCCGTGCACGTCCGCGTGCGGGACGCGGCTCGCCCATGACCCGCCCGCGCACCCCGATGCAGATCCTCCGGAACCATGCCGCTGCCGCGTTCCTCGCCGCCGCGGGCGCCATCCCGGGCGCGAGTGCGCAGAGCGCCGCACCCGCGCCCTCGCTCGCGCGTGTCGCCCCCGCGCCGGTCGTCCCCAACGACAACCGCACGCCCGCGGGACGGCGGCGTGGCGACGTGCTGGAGCTGCAGCTGATCGCCGGGCCCGCGCGGTGGCGCCCCGACCCGGGGGTGGACACCGCCGTGACGGTGCAGGCCTTCTCGGAGAGCGGAGGCCCGCCGCGGATCCCAGGCCCGCTCCTGCGGGCGGAGGAGGGGACGGAGATCGAGGTGCGGGTGCGCAACGCCTTCCCCGACTCGACGCTCGTGGTGCACGGGCTGCGCGCCGGGGCCGTGGCGGACGACACGCTGCACGTCGAGCCCGGCTCCACCCGCAGCGTGCGCTACCGGGCGGGCGCGCCAGGCACCTACCTCTACTGGGGGAGCACCACGGGCGATTCCATCCATCACCGCTCGCGGCGCGACTCCCAGCTCACGGGCGCGATCGTCGTCGACCCGCGAGGGACGCGCCCCGATCCGGAGGAGCGGATCTTCGTGATGACGGTGATCGACCTCTACCCCGACTCGGTCCGGAACCCCGCGAAGGAGGACATCTGGGAGCTGGCGATCAACGGCCGCTCCTGGCCGCACACGGAGCGGCTGGAGTACCCGGTGGGCGACACGATCCGCTGGCGGTGGCTCAACGGCACCTATCTCCTCCACCCCATGCACCTGCACGGCTTCCACTTCCGGGTGCTGGCCAAGGGGGACGGCGCGCGCGATACCACGTACACCGCGAGCACCGCCCGCCTCGCGGTGACGGAGTTCATGGTCGCGGGGAGCACCTTCCGCATGGAGTGGGTGCCGACGCGCGCGGGGAAGTGGCTGATGCACTGCCATATGATCCCGCACATCACCCCCTACCCGGCGCGCGCCGACAGCGCCCGCGGCCACGACTCGCACGACGTGGCGCGCCACCCGCTCGAAGCGATGGCGGGGCTGGTGCTGGGGATCACGACGACGGATGGTGGCGCCCACGCATCCGCGGCTCCGGCGCCCGCGCGCCGCCTGCGGCTCTTTGCGCAGCAGGCGCCCGCGGACAGCGGGGCGATGGCGCGGCGCGGCTACGTCCTCCAGCGCGGCGCAGAGCCGCGGCCGGACTCGGTGGAGGTCCCCGGCTCGACACTGCTGCTCACCCGCGGCGAGCCGGCGATGATCACGGTGATCAACCGCCTCCGGGAGCCGACCACCGTCCACTGGCACGGGATGGAGCTGGAGAGCGTGTTCGACGGCGTCTCGGGGTGGAGCGGCAGCGGATCGAGCATGGCGCCCCTCCTGGCGCCGGGCGACTCCTTCGCCGTCACGATCACGCCGCCGCGCGCCGGGACCTACATCTACCACACGCACATGGACGAGGGCCAGCAGCTCGGCGCCGGGATGTACGGCCCGCTCCTCGTCCTGGAGCCGGGCGAGCGGCACGACCCGGCTACGGACCTGCTCTTCGTCCTCGGGAGCGTCGCGCGGCGCGCGGAGCCGGAGGGGTCCGGGGGCGGCGTCCCGGCGGGTCCGCCCCCGGACCCGCGCGTCGGGGTGACGGCGCTCAACGGCCGTCCCGAGCCGCTTCCCCTCGATCTGCGCGTCGGGACACGGTACCGGCTGCGCTTCGTCAACATTCTCCACGCGTCGGCCGCGGAGGTGACGCTGCGCGCGGATTCGGTGCCGCTCGTCTGGCGGCCGCTCGCCAAGGACGGCGCCGACCTGCCGTTCGCGCTGCGGGGGGAGGTGGCGTCCCGCTTCCGGCGCTTCGGCGTGGGCGAGACCTACGACTTCGAGTGGACGCCGGCGCGGGAGATGGACGCCGTGCTCGCCGTGCGATCGGAGCAGGGCACGATCCGGCAGGTCCTGCGGGTGCGGCCGTGAGCCCCGGCTCCCGTACCCGCTCCGATCCGCGGCAGGGGACGGCGCGTCCGTTCCCCCCGGGTCACCGGAGCATCACGAGGGGCAACGCGCGATGGAGGCTCGTACTGCTGCTGACCGGGGCGCTGGGCGCGGCGTTTGGCGCCGGGTGCGCGGGAGCGGGCGGAGCGTCCTCGCCGATCGCCTCGCCGGCGGCGTCCGCTGGGGATCCCCGGGCGTCGGCGAGCAGGGTGATCTCCAGGGCGGCCCCCGCGCGATACCTGTACGTGTGGGCGGGCGACCGCGACGAGCAGCACTCCGACTTCCTGGCGGTGGTGGACGTGCGGCCCGAGAGCCCCACCTACGGCGACGTCGTCGCGACGGAGCCGGTCGGGATGCGCGGCTCCATGCCCCACCACCTGGAATACGAGCTCCCGCCGCCGGGCACGCTCCTGTTCGCGAACGCCCACCACCGCGAGCAGGTCCTGCTCTTCGACACCGACGATGCGGCCCGCCCGCGCCTGGTGCGGACGCTCTCGCCGCCTGCCCCGTTCCGCTACCCGCACGACTTCGTCCGGCTGCCGAACGGGAACGTGCTCGTCGGGTTCCTCCGGAGCGAGGGCCCCAGTCCCCTGCCTGGTGACACCACCCTGCCGGGCGGGCACGGCGGGCTGGCGGAAGTCGACCCTGAGGGGCGGCTGCTCCGCACCTCGAGCGCAGCGGACTCGAGTATCTCGGAGCCGATCCGGACCTACGCGTTCGCCGTGCTCCCGGAGACCGACCGCCTCCTGACCACGGGCGCGCGCATGATGGAGGCCCACAGCGCCCACGTGGTCCAGGTGTGGCGGCTCTCCGACCTCGCGCTCCTCCGCACGCTGCGCGTGCCGCCGGCGCGCCTCCCGAGTGGGGAGACGATGCGCTTCGGGCACTGGCTCCCCTTCGAGCCGCGTGTGATGCCGGACGGCTCGGTGCTCCTCAACAGCTACGGGTGCGGGTTCTACCGCGTGACGGGGATGGAGACGCCCGAGCCTGAGATCGAGAACGTCTACACCATCCCGGAGTCGGACGGCAGCGGGTGCGGCGTCCCCGCGGTGGTCGGTCGCTTCTGGGTCATGACCGTGGCATACGGTCACAAGCTTATCTCGCTCGACATCACGGATCCCACGCGCCCCGTGGAGGTGTCGCGCCTGCGGTCCGACACGACCTTCCGCCCTCACTGGCTCGCGAAGGATCCCGGCTCGGACCGGCTGATCGTGGGGGCGGAGGAGAACGGGGGCGAGCACCGGATGCTGATGGCGCGCATCGACCCGGCCACCGGGCGGCTCTCCTGGGACGAGTCCTTCCGCTCCGGGGACGGAAGCTTAGGCGTGAGCTTCCGCCGGGAGAGTTGGCCGCACGGCGAGACGGGGGAGGCCTTCGGGCATTCGGCGCTCTTCCGGCCCTGAGCCTTCTACGGTATCGATGTGGTCCCCGTGCCGGGTGCGCGCCGGTCGCGGATCTCGCCGCGACCATCGTCGACGTGGCCGCGCTCGCCACGTGATATCAGAAGCCCCTCTCCGCTCGCCTCTTCCCGGCGCCAGCGAAGCGGGCGGGCGAGGTGGTCCGCTTCGACAATCCGCACCTCGCCCCTGCGGTCGTGATGCCACTCGGCTGAGGACTTCCGCCGAGCGTCGCCCGGCAATGGTCGCTCACGGGAGCGCGCCATCTCCCGCTCCTTCTTCCAAGAGCCCGCCATGATCCACCGCCGCAACTTCCTGACCCGCACTGCCGGCGCACTGGGTGCCCTGGCAGTCGCGCCCGCGCCGCTGCTCGCCGACCGGCTTGCGCGCATGTCGACGCTCCTCGACACGCTGGACGCCGACCTCCTGGCGCTCGGCGCCGCCGCCGACCCCGCACGGCTCGCCGAGGATGAGCCGTTCTGGGCCCGTGTGCGCGAGGCGTTCGCCCTCGATCCCGCGGTGGTGAACCTCGACCACGGCTGGACGAACCCCGCCCCGCGGGAGGCGATGGCGGACCTCGTCCGCCTGGCGCGGGAGGTCCAGTCGCTGCCGGCGCATTGGCTGGCGCGCCTGTGGCCCGAGGTGACGGACACCACCGTGCGCGCGGCCCTCGCCGAGGCCATGGGAGCGCCCGGGAAGCAGATCGCGCTGGTGCGCAACGCCACCGAGGCGCTGGACACCGTGCTCCTGGGCGTCCCCCTGCGCGCCGGAGACGAGGTCGTCTGCTCCGCGCACGACTACTACGCCATGCTCGACGCCCTGGAGCAGCGGCGCGCCCGGGACGGCGTGGTGCTGCGGATGCTCCGCCCGCCGGTTCCCGCGCCCTCGCTGGAGCGACTCGCCGAGATGTATGAGGCGGCCATCGGGCCGCGGACGAAGCTCGTGCTGCTGACGCATCCCAGCAACCTGACGGGCCAGCTCCTCCCGGTGCGGCGCATCGCCGCCGCCGCCCACGCGGTCGGAGCGGAGGTGGTGGTGGACGGCGCCCAGTCGCTCGGCCTGCTGGAGGAGCCGGTCGCCGCGCTCGACTGCGACTACTACGGCGCCAGCGCGCACAAGTGGCTCGGCGTGCCTGTGGGCACAGGCGTCCTCTGGATGCGCCCCGAGCACGCGGCGAAGGTCTGGCCCCTCATCCCCTCGCCACCGGAGACGGCCGGGATGTCTCGATTCGAGTGGATCGGGACGTCCCCGGAGTACGTCGCGCCCGCGGCGCTTCCGGCGCTGGCGATCCATCGCACCCTGGGCGCGGCCCGCAAGGCCGAGCGGCTGCGGTACCTGACCTCGTACTGGCGAACGAGAGCGGCGGCCACCCTCCCGGAGGCGCGCTTCTACACCACGGACGGGGCGGCGATGGGCCTCGGGCTCTGCACGGTGGAGTTGCCGGGCGTCGAGTCCAAGGCGCTCGAGGCGCGGCTTCTCGAGCGCCACGGGATCCTGGTCCAGGCAATGTCGGGCAACGCGCGGACCCCCGAGATCCGCGGAATCCGCGTGAGCCCGAACGTCTACACCTCGCCCGCGGAGCTGGACCGGCTGGTCCGGGCGCTGGTGGCCGTGGCCGCCGCCCGATGACGGCCCGCTCCACTGCGGCGTCCCCGGCGCTGCTCCTCCTGGTGCGCGTGTGGAGCACGCGCAGGACTGCCAGCCCATGAACCCGCTGACCGCCGGCCTCCCGGGGCGACTTCATCTCCGCCGTCACGCAACTCGGCGTGACCATTTATGACTTTCACGCTGAGGGCCGCCATGTCTGCCCGCTCCATGCTGCTGATCACCGGTGTCGCGCTCCTCCCGGCCTGTACGGCCGGGGACGAAGCGGTTCCGGCCGATACGGCCGCCGCCGCACCCAACGTGGTCTCCCTCACAGCCGCCGAGTACACGTTCCAGGCGCCGGATGGGCGGTCGCACATCGAGCACGGGATGATCCGGCAGCTGAGCGTCCGCTGACGGTCCATCCCGACTTTCAGCCGCACAGCCCACCGAATGAGTGGCCCCCCGAGATGCCGCGGCCCCTCACGGCGCCGCCAGCACCGCACGGTGCGGCCGGAAGTCTACGGCCGCGGGCGGGGCGGGCAACCCCGCCCCCCACCTCCCCCCACCGTTTCGTGTCCATGACCGACCGGACCGACGACGACGCGCTCCCCCTCGCGGCCAGCGCGTGGGTCTTCCTCTCCCTCGCGGGCGTCGCCTGCGGGATGACGTTCCTCTTCCTGGGCATGCGTGCCGTGATGGAGATCGGCGGCGCGTGCGCGGAGGGTGCCTCGCCGTACGTCATCGCGCGGCCGTGCCCCCGGGGCGTGCCGGCCGCGGTGGTCGGCGGGTTCTGGGCGGGGATCGTGTGCCTGGGGATCTACATCTGGCAGACGACCTCCCGCGGCATCCCGAACCTGGATGTGCTCGCGTGGCCGGCGCTCTTCCTCTCGCTCGGCTGGAACTTCCTCGAGTTCGCCTTCCGCCCCCCGGGCGGCGGCGGGCCGGTCTGGGGTTGGCTGATCCCCGGGGTCGCCTTCATCGCCATGGCGGGCGCACCGCTGGCGATGGCCGCGGGTCCGCAGGTACGCCGCTTCACGAGCTTCCGCGGTGCGCGGCCGCCCCCCGAACCCGAGATCCGGCGGCCGACGCCGCCGCCGGACGCGCCGCGGGGCGCCCAGGTCGTCTCCGCGCTGGAGCGCCTCGCGGCGCTGCATGCGTCGGGCGCGCTCAGCGACGAGGAGTACCGCGTGGCGAAGGCGCGGGTGCTGGACGCGGGAGCGCCGCCATGACGGCCCGGGGCGCCTACTGGCTCGCGCTCCAGCTGCTGGCGGTCGGCGTCGGCATCTGGGGCGGGGTGGCGCTGTTCCGCCTGCTGACCGGATGAGCGGAGCGCCGGGCGAACGGCGGGTCGCTCAGGCGTCGGCCCGTCGCGCCACCCGGCGGGGCCCCGGGGGCGAGCTGCGGCGCTCCGGGGCGCCAGCGCCCGACCACAGCTTCGGAGGTAAATGCCCATGTCACTGACCTCGCGGATCCTCCTCGCGCTCGCCGCCGGCCTTGGCGGAGGCATTCTGCTCTCGGTCATCGACCGGCCCTCGCTCTTTGCCATCGCGTCTGCCGTCGAGCCCCTGGGCACCCTCTGGGTGAGCGCGCTGCAGATGACGGTGATCCCGCTGGTCGTCTCGCTCCTCGTCACCGGCATCGCCTCGGCTACACAGGCGCAGGCGATGGGGCGGCTCGGGGCGAAGGCGCTCGTGCTTTTTCTGGTACTGCTCACGGCAGCCGCCGCGTTCACGGCACTGGCCGCTCCTCCCCTGTTCTCCTGGTTGAGCATCGACCCGGCCACGGCGGCATCGCTGCGTCAGGACGTTTCCATGACGAGCGAAGGGCCGGCGGTACTCCCCCGGCCCAGCCAGTGGATCACCGGGCTCGTCCCCACCAACCCCATCGCGGCGGCGGCCGCAGGCGCGATGCTTCCCCTGCTTGTCTTCACGATTCTCTTCGGCTTCGCCGCCCTGCATGCCGCTCCAGCATCGCGGGAACTGCTCGTTGGATTCTTCCGCTCGGTCGCCGAGGTGATGCTGGTGCTGGTGCGCTGGATCCTGGTGCTCGCTCCCATCGGGGTCTTCGGGCTGGCGCTTCCGCTCGGGCTGCAGATGGGGCTCTCCGCCGTCGGCGCCATCGCCTACTACGTCCTCGTGCTGTCGGGATTCGCCCTCGCCACCCTGTTCGTCCTCTACCCCGTGGCAGCGGCGCTCGGCGGCGTGCCTCTGCCGCGCTTCGCTCGCGCGGCCGCCCCCGCGCAGGCGGTGGCCTTCAGTACGCAATCCTCCCTCGCCTCGCTGCCGGCGATGATCGAGGGAGCGGTGACGCGGCTCGACATCTCTCCCCGGATCGCGGGGTTCGTGCTTCCCCTCGGGGTCTCGCTCTTCCGCATCACCGGCCCCGTCTGGCAGATTCTGGGAGCTCTCTTCATCGCCCGGCTCTACGGGATCGACCTTACCCCCTTCCAGGTGGCAACCGTAGCCGGGATCGCCGTCGTGATGAGCATGGCCGGCGTCGGGCTCCCGGGCGGAGCGGGGATGATGGTCGCGGTTCCCGCGTTCCTCGCCGTCGGGCTGCCGCCCCAGGGCATCGGCCTGCTGATCGCGATCATGGCTCTGCCGGACACCATCATCACCGCCGCCAACGTAACGGCTCACATGGCGGTGGCGACCATCCTCGGCCGGCGGCCGGCCATACCGGCTGCCGCCGGACGGGGCGGCGCACTGGAGCAGCCGAGCGCTGCGACAGGGGCGGGTCCCGCGCCTGCCCCCACCGCCTGAGGACCACGCGGCATGCAGCTCCAGCAGGCGCATCCGCGCTCGTCCTCAGGCGTGAGCGGTTCCCCTGCGCCGCCCGAGTGCCGGGACACCGCTCCTCCGCTCGTCACTCCTCCGGGCTGCCCCGGTCGGCCGAATTCACCGCGGCGATCCGCATATCAAGCGCCGGGCTCCACGCCCGGGATGCACCGCGCGACGGCTCGGGATTGCCGTTTTCTTCGCCTGGCATGCCGTTCAGCGGCGACACACACCATGATGATCTCAACGGCGCGCTCACTCGTGTTTCTGTGCTCGGTGCTGCTGCTCTCCGCCTGCGCCAGCGGCGGTGTCTCTCCACCTGAGCAGCCGGGCACCGCCCCGGAGGCGCAGGAGCGACTCCCGATCCTCGATATGCACATGCACGCGCGCCTGGCACGCCACTATGGCCCGAATCCAGGGCCACTCTGCGCGCCCGTCGTGGCCATGCCCTTCTGGGACCCCGCCCATCCGATCGAGGAGGGACTGCGAGGCTCCACCTCCTGCCGGGAGGTGCTCCCCGCGGCGACGGATGCCGCGGTCCTGGGCGAGACGCTCGCGGCGATGGAGCGCCACAACATCATTGGTGTCCTCGGCGGGGCGCCCGAGCTGGTGAAGGCGTGGCGCGCCGCTGCTCCTGGCCGCTTCATCCCGGGGCTGGACTTCCGACTGGACCGCGCCACCGGCACTGCGACCGCGGCCCCGGATGGCGCTTCATACCGTCCGGTCTCGCCCGACTCCATCCGCGCGCTGCACCGCCGCGGTGACCTGGCCGTCCTGGGCGAGGTGCTGAACCAGTACGGGGGAATCGCCCCGGACGACCCGCGGATGGAGCCGTACTGGGCGCTGGCGGAGGAGCTGGACCTGCCGGTGGGGATCCACATCGGCCCCGGAGGGCCCGGCGAGTTCTACTTCGGCAACCGTGCGTACCGCACCCGGCTGCAGAGCGCGCTGACGCTGGAGGAGGTGCTCATCCGTCATCCCCGGCTGCGTGTCTACGTCATGCACGCGGGCTATCCCATGCTGGACGACCTGCGGGCCATGCTGTTCTCCCACCCGCAGCTGTACGTGGAGGTGAGCATGCTCGTCAACGTGGAGCCGCGACCAGCCTTCTATCGCTACCTGCAGGAGCTGGTGGACGCCGGGTACGGCGACCGCATCATGTTCGGGTCGGACCAGATGGTCTGGCCCGGGCTGATCGACGCGGCGGTCCGCTCCATCGAGGAGGCGCCGTTCCTCACGCACGGGCAGAAGCGCGACATCTTCTACAACAACGCCGCGCGCTTCCTTCGCCTCACTCCGGAGGAGATCGCCCGGCACCACGGCAGGTGATCGCCGCGCCGCCGCCACGCACCCGGACTCCCGGCGCCCGGCAGGGAGCCACCACGCCAGAAGAGCCCATGACGACACCCGCCGCCCCCCGCGTGCCCCTTCCCGGATCGGTCACGGCCCGCGGCGGCCTCCTCGCGCTCCTGCTCCTCGCCGCCTGCGTGCCCGCCGACTCGCGCGGTGGCCCCGACGCGGCGGACGGCGAGATCCCCGAGGCCGAGCGCTACGGCGGGACCGCGGTTGTGCTGCTCGCCCAGGACTTCCAGCCGCTGAATCCGCTGACGGCCGACCTGCGGCCGAACCTGCAGCTTCACCAGTTCGTGCTGTACACGCCGGTGCTGCGCTACGATCGCCAGTTCCGCCCGCTGCCGGGGCTGGCGGAACAGTGGGATACCGTGCGGGTGGCGCCGGACACGCTCCAGCTCACCTTCCGCCTGCGGCGCGACGTCCGCTGGCACGATGGCGCGCCCACGACCGCAGACGACGTACTTTTCACCTTCGTGAGGACCAAGGAGCCGAAAACCGCCTCTCCGCATGCCGCCATGCTTCGTCTCTACAGCCCGGTCGCCGAAAAGCTGGATTCGTTCACCGTACGCTTCCGGGTGCGCGCGTCGCCGGATTTCCTGAGTTTCTGGATGACGCGGCCGCCCGCCCCCAAGCACCTGCTCCAGGCCGTTCCGCCAGAGGCGATGCGCCAGCACCCGTTCGGCGCCGAGCGCGTCGTGGGCAACGGCCCATTCCGTTTCGTGCGCCGTGTTTCGGGGCAGGAATGGATCTTCGAGGCGAATCCCCTTCATCCGCCCGCGCTCGGCGGCCGGCCCTATCTGGACCGTCTCGTGTTCCGCGTCGTGCCCGACGGAACGGGGCGGCTCACGGACGTGCTCACCGGCGCCGCCGACGTGTCCGCGATCCCGCCCGCCCGCAGGGCGGAGGTCGCCGGAGCACCTGAGCTGCGCCTGCACGACTTCCCTGAGGGGGAGTGGAGCTACATCGGCTGGAACCTGCGGCTGCCGCTCTTCCGGGATACGCGAGTACGTCAGGCGCTCGCACTCGGGCTGGATCGAAAGGCAATCGCCCACGCCGTTGCGGGCGGCCCTGCCGAACCCGGTGGCTCTACCGTGACACCGGCCCATTGGGCGTATGACGCCGACGACCCCACGCTGACTCTCCCTCATGATCCTGCGCGTGCGGGGCGGCTGCTGGGAGAGGCCGGCTGGTACGACCGTGATGGCGATGGTATTCGCGAGAACACGGCGGGACAGCCGTTTCGATTCGTCCTGAAGTTCCCGTCCGGGTACGAGCAGTCGCGCGAGGCCGCGGTCGTGTCTCAGGCGCAGCTGCGGCGGATCGGCGTGGACGTCGTCGTCCGGGAGGTCGAGCTGAAGACGCTGATCCAACAGCTGGAGGGGCGAATCGATGCGCGCGGCGAGCGCATACGGGACTACCAGGCCGTGATCCTCGGCTGGGTCGATGGGCCGTTCTCCAAGGATGACTCGCCGTACCTGCACAGCCGGTCATCGATGAACGAGACCGGCTTCTCGAACCCGCGAGCCGACTCGCTGATGGACAGCCTGCGGGTTACGCTGGACCGGGCGGCGGCGCTCCCGCTCTGGAGGGAGTACCAGCGACTGCTCGCCCGGGAGCAGCCCTACACCGTGCTCTACTATCCTGAGTCGCTGTGGTCTGTCCGCGAACGGCTGCAGGATGTGGAGATGGACGGCCGCGGCTTCCTCGCCACGGTGCCACGCTGGTGGATTCCACCCGCCCAACGGCGTACCAGCAGGAGGAGCGCATCATGATCATGCGACCGCGTGGCATGTGCATGCTCGTGGTCCTGGTCGCCGCATGTGGCGGGG
The DNA here is from genome assembly GCA_035936415.1 of Longimicrobiaceae bacterium. Taxonomy (NCBI): domain Bacteria; kingdom Pseudomonadati; phylum Gemmatimonadota; class Longimicrobiia; order Longimicrobiales; family Longimicrobiaceae; species Longimicrobiaceae bacterium. The sequence continues at coordinate 8,100 of DASYWD010000582.1, read as the reverse complement.
GCGACGCGGAGCCGGGGGCGGGCGCCGCACCGGACCAGGTCGAAGAGGCCCAGCGCTACGGCGGCACCGCGGTAGTCGCTCTCTCCCTCGAGCCGCAGGCCCTGAACGTACTCACCGGCGACATGGGCGGCGAGGCGGGAATGATGAAGCGCGATCTTCTGTTCGCCCCGCTGATCCGGTACGACGAGAACTTCGCGCCGGTCCCCTGGCTGGCGGAGCGGTGGGACACGGTCCGCGTTGCACCGGATACGCTGCAGCTGACGTTCCATCTCCGGAAGGACGTGAAGTGGCACGACGGAGTGCCCGTAACGGCGGAGGATGTGCTCTTTTCCTATGAGCGCCTGGTCGATCCCCGGACCGCCTACGCGGGTGCTCACACCTTCGCTCTGTACGCGCCGAAGGGAGAGCTGGTGGACCTGCACACCGTACGGTTCCGGCTCCGCCGGCACGCGGACTTCATGGAGGGCTGGTACTGGAACCCACCCGTACCGAAGCACCTGCTGGCCGACGTGGCGCCCGAGCAGATCCGCAACCATCCTTTCGGAACGCAACCCGTCGGGAACGGTCCCTTCCGCTTCGTCCGTCGAGTTCCCGGCCAGGAATGGGTCTTCGAGGCCAACCCCGACTTTCCCGCGGCACTCGGCGGACGGCCGTACCTGGACCGGCTGATCTTCCGTGTGATCCCCGCGCAGACTGCACTGGTGACCGAGATCCTGACCGGCGCCGTCGACGTATGGCTCGGTGCGAAGCCGTCGGAAGCGGACCGGCTCGCGCAAACGCCCGGCGTTCGCCTGATCGCCTATCCCCACAACAAGTGGGACTACATCGCCTGGAACGGGCGCCTGCCGATGTTCGACAGCCCCGAAGAGCGGCGGGCTCTCACGCTGGCGATCGACCGCCAGGCCCTGGTCGATGCCGCCCTGTACGGGTACGGCATGATCGGCCGCTCGACGGTCACACCCGCGCACTGGTCCTTCGCCGCCGACGATCCCGAGACCCTGCTCCCCTACGACACCGCGGAAGCCAGGCGCCTGCTGGCAGGAGCAGGGTGGCACGACCGGGACGGCGACGGGATCCTCGAGGACGAGCAGGGCCGGCCCTTCCGCTTCACGTTGAAGACCATTCAGGGGGATGATACGTGGAAGGAGGTGGTCGAGATCGTCCAGGCGCAGCTGAGACGGATCGGCATCGACGCGCAGCCCCGGTTGCTTGAGTTCAACACGCTGGTCGGCCAGGGCGAGGGCCGCCTGGACCGGGATGGCGCTCGCACCCGCGACTTCGAGGCCGTGGCGCTGCACTTCTACGACGAGTTCCGGAAGGACGACTCGCAGATCCTCCATTCTCGCTTCGCAGACCGTAGCGTCTACCAGTGGACGGGCTTCTCTCATCCGCGCGCCGACTGGCTCCTGGATACGCTGCCGGTTATCCCGGATCGGGAGGCGGCACGGCCACTCTGGCGGGAGTACCAGCGCCTGATCGTTCACCAGTCACCATTTACGCTGCTTTACTATCCCGAGCGCCTGGTCGCGCTCCGCACCCGGCTGCAGGGGGTCGAGGCGGATGCCCGCAGCGATCTCCTGACGGTCGGCCGCTGGTGGATCCCGCCCGGTGAGCGGCGATGATGCGCTGCACCGAGGAGCAGACCGTTAGGGTTCCGCCTGGGCGGCGTCACTACCGCTTCAGGTGAGCGGCCGTCCAGTCCGCGATGGTGCCGAGCACCTCCGGAGCCACCTCGAAGGACGGCAGCGACTCGTACTTGCTGGGGTTCCCGTCCGGGTCGCGCAGGAAGATGTGGTTCATGTCCTCGAACATCCGCACGGTCACGTCCCTGTTGCCGGCCCGGCGGAAGGCCTCCGCCAGCCTCTGAGCATCCGCAGGCGGGACGTTCCGGTCGGTGGTGCCATGGAGGATGAGCACGGGCACCTGCCGCACACGCCGCGCGGTCTGGAGCGGATCGTATGAGAGGAAGAAGCGGAGCCAGGGCTCCTCGTGTAGCCGTGCCTCCACCTTCGCGAGCTCCGACCGGTACACGGAGTCGCGCTGCTCGGGGCGGATCGCCTCCTTCTGCTCGATGTTGTATCGGCCCTGGTACTCCAGGATCTGCCGCCCGGTGCTCGCGGGTGCCGCCAGCAGGACGATGCCGTCGAGCGCCGGATCGGTGGCCGCGATCATCGGGGCGATCGCCCCGCCCTCGCTCAGCCCCACCAGGCCGAGCCGCCGGCCGTCTATATCCTGCCGGCCGCGCAGGTATGCGAGTCCCGCGCGAATGTCGTCGGCCCGGTCGGCGGTGGTCGCCGATTCGAAGTCGCCCGTGGACTGCCCGACGCCCCGGTCGTCCATCCGGAGAACGGCAATGCCGCGTCGGCCGAGCGTGTCGGCCACCTGGCGGAAGATGCGGTACGGGCCGCCGTACGGCGTGTTGTGGTCACGATCCTGCCGGCTCGAGCCCGTGATCGTGACGACGGCCGGGACGCGCCCGGTTGCATTCTTCGGGATCGTCAGCGTTCCCACCAGCGTGTGTCCGGCCGCGGTCTCGATCCTCACCTCCTCCGCGGTGTACGGCGCGCCTGCCGGCGCAGAGTAGTCGGCCGGCTGCGTCGCGAACACGCGGCCCGGAAGCACCGCCACCCGCTCGATGACCTGCTCGCCCTGCGCCACCCCCCCTAGGATGCGCCCCTCACGGTCCACGGCCAGGCGGGCGTCGATGCTGCCGATCTCGACTCGGGCCGAGTCCGCTCCACGAAACTCGACGGTCGCCAGGACCGTCTGTGCTCCGCTGCTCATCAGGAACACCGGGACCTGGACGCGCTCGCCTCCGAGCACGCGGGCACGGCGAACGACCTGCTCCAGCAGCGACAGCATGGGAAGCTGCGGGTGGTACGGGAGCGCTCCTGACCGCGTACCCAGACGCTCCGCTTTGGACGAGTCGCCGCTGAAAGCCTGCGTGAAGATGCTGTCGCCGCGGAAGAGCGCGACGAGCCGCTGCCTGGGAGGCGCCTCCTCGGGCGCGCCGGGTTGAAGCACCTGCAGCTCGAGACGATCGATCGTGGCGCCGGCATCCACCACGGCGCGGTACGTGATCGGGACTCTCTTGCGTGCCAGAATGCGGCCCTCGAGCACGCCACCCGTGCGGCTGAACCGCTCCACGCTGACCGTGTCCACGCCGCGCATGAGCAGAAAGCCGGCCGTCTCGGGATCCGGCTGCTGGGCGCGAAGCGCGGCCGCGGAGGCGAGCACCAGGAGTGCGGCAGCGGCGAGGGGCTGGATCACGGGAGGCTCCCTGTGCGAAGGATGGACCGGAGGCGTGCAGGTCCTGGGCTGCCGCAAGGCGCGCGCCCGACGCCGCGTGGCGGAATCCGGAGCGCAGCGTTGCCGTAGGTCGTTTGACCGATGCCTTCGCGACGAGCTGGCACTATCCTGCGCTCTGGCGGGCTGGGCCGCCCGGAGTCGGACGGCGGATCGGCACCCGTAGGAAGCCAAGGCCCATCGTGGGTCTTCCAGAAAGGACAGGAGGATCGTATGTGGCACTTCGACGTGTACTGGTCCGCCTTGGCGGTCGGCGGCCACCGGGCAGGCGGTCAGAGCAGGAGACGGCAGAAGTGCCGACACCGGGCTCGGCCCGGGCGCCGGCTTTCTCGCGGATTTCCCGGCGAGAACACCGGTCCGAGATCGGGAAGCCAACCAGGACAGGAGAGACATCGCCGATGAGCGCTACCCATACCCCTGCCGCCCAGGGGGCCGCACGCACGTTCGAGGTCGCGGTGACCCACAGGATCGCGGCCCCGGCCGAGGCCGTCTACGGTGTGTTCGCCGACTATCGTGAAGCGCACCCGCGCATCGTCCCGCCGAGCTTCTTCGTCGGCATGAGCGTGGAGCAGGGAGGGTACGGCGCCGGGACGATCGTTCTCGTGCACGGGCGGTTCGCCGGGCGCACCCGGACCATACGCGGGGTCGTGACCGAGCCCGAGCCCGGTCGCCTGCTCGTGGAGAGCTACCCGGCGGAGCGGATGGTGACCTCCTTCCGCGTGCTCCCGGAGCCCGGGGGCACGGCGTCCCTGGTGACGATCTCCACGGTGATGCCGCGCCGGTGGGGGCCCGTGGGGTGGATCGAGGAGCGCATCGTGCGCCGGCTGCTGGGTCGCGTGTTCGCCGAGGAGCTGGAGCTGGTGGCCGCGTACCTCGCCGGTGTCGGAGTACCGGCCGGTGCGGCGGCATCCGCGGGTGCCGTCCGGGCGTGGTGAGGGGTCCCAGGGTGCGGCATGGCGGGAGGGCGGAGACATCGCCCTCCCGCCATGCGTCCTGCCGGGTGCACCTGAGTGCACCCGGTCATGCCCGACGAATTCCCGCGGCGACCGCTCCGACTACCGAGCTACGGGCGCGTAGTCCCACCCTGGGGCATTCGTAAGCTGCCTCACCCCCGTTCCGTCGGCGTTCATCACGAACACGTCCACGTCGGCCGTGCCCGGACGCTCGGAGGCGAAGTAGATCTGCTGCCCGTTCCTGGACCAGGACGGCCAGAAGTTGCACCAGCTCCCCGCCGGAACGCCGGCCGGCTTCGGTGTGAGGTTGACGAGGTTTTCTCCTGTCGCGTCCATGACGAAGATCGAGCAGTACCCCTCACGCCCGCTCATGAAGACGATCTGCTTCCCGTTGGGAGAAAAGACCGGCATCCGATCCGGGGCCCGATGGTCGGTGAGCCGGCGCTCCTCCCCGGTCCTCAGGTCGAGGACGTAGATGTCCTCGTTCCCCTGGAATCCGCGCTGAAAGGCGATCTGCTTCCCGTTGGGGGACCAGTCCGGCCACAGGTCGCTTCCCGGGTGGTCGGTGAGCCGGGTGGGGTTCTCGCCGTCGGCGTCCATGACGTACAGCTCGAAGTTGCCGTCGCGCCGGCTGTGGAAGGCGATCTGCTTCCCGTTCGGGGAGTAGACGCCCCCCGCATCCGGGCCGGCGCTGTGGGTGAGGCGGACGAGCTCCGTCCCATCGGAGTTCATGGCCCAGATCTCCCGGTCGCCGGACCGGTCGCTGGCGAAGACGATGCGTTTGCCGTTGGGCGACCAGGCGGGCCAGGCGTCATCTGCAGGCAGTGCGAAGGTGAGCCGCGTGACACTGCTCCCATCCGCGTTCATCGCGTAGATTTCACCCATCTCACCGGGGAAGGCGTCGCGCTCGCTGACGAAGACGATGGAGCCGGGGATCCCCCCTCCGTGCTCCCCGACTCCCCTGGCCTCGTTCGCGATCGCGGTGGGCGCAGCGGTCTCGTCCGTGCATCCCGCCGCGAGCAGCGTGAGCAGACCGATGGAGAGTGCGGGGATGGTCGTGCGCTTCATGGGTCCCTCTATGGAATCGGGGTGGTCGTGGGGCTCTGCCAAGCGATCGTGCTTGTAGCCCGTCGAGTGGTGCGCTAACATTGGGGAGGCGCGGTATCTTCGCCGTCTTCGCTCGATATCTTCCCGGTATCTCGCGCCGTTCCCGCCGCAGGAGCCCCCCGCATGCTCTCCCTCCGCCTGTTCGGCGGCCTCCAGGCCCACGTCGACGATCAACCGCTCGCCGGGCGGGCGGCACACCGGAAGCGGCTGGCGCTCCTCGCGCTCCTCGGGACGGTGCCGTCTCGCACGATGAGCCGGGACAAGCTCGTAGCGCTCCTCTGGCCGGAGCACGACGCCGAGCGGGGCCGTCACCAGCTGGCAACCGCGCTCTACGACGTGCGGAAGGCAGGGGGCGAGGAGCTGGTCCTCACCCCGGGGGACGACCTGCGCCTGAACGCGGAGCGGGTCGCGTGCGACGTGTGGGAGTTTGAGGCGCTGCTCTCGGGCGGAGAGCCGGAAACCGCCGTGCGGTGCTACGCGGGCCCTCTGCTGGACGGCTTCTTCCTCTCGGATGCACCGGAGTTCGAGCGCTGGATCGACGGCGAGCGGGACCGCCTCGCGCGCCTCTACGCCCGGACCCTCGAGGCGCTCGCCGCCGAGGCCGAGGCGGGGGACGACTTCGTCGCGGCGGCGCAGCGATGGCAGCAGCTCGCGGCGCAAGACCCCTACAGCTCGCGCGTGGCGCTCCGGCTGATGAGCGCACTGGCCGCCGCGGGCGACCCTGCCGCAGCCATCCGGCACGCGGGGATACACGAGGTCCTCGTGCGGGAGGAGCTCGGGGCGGAGCCCAGTGCGGAGATCGCCGCCCTGGCCGATCGGCTCCGGGCCGGAGAGGTGCCTCCCGCGCGAGCCGCCGTTCCCCTGGAGGCGGCCGCTCCGGCCGAGGCGGAGCCGGTCGGATCCAGCTCGGCTCCCGCCCGGGCGTCCGTCCCCGACGCGCCGGCGGCATGGGTGGACGGCGCGCCCGCCCGGCCCGGGGACGCGACTCCTCGGCCGCATGGCCGGGGGCGGAGGTGGGGGTGGATGGCCGGTGCGCTCGGGGCGGGTGCCGTGGTTCTCGCCGCGAGCCTGTCGCCGCTCCCGGTCGGGGGGAGGCCGCCGGCCGAGGAGGAGCATCCGGCGCCGATGATCGCCGTGCTCCCCCTCAAGAACGACACGGGCGATCCGGGCCAGGAGCACTTCGCCGACGCCATGACGGAGGCGCTCATCGCCGAGCTGGCGCGCGAGGACGGCCTGCGGGTGATCTCCCGCACCTCCGTAATGCCGTACAAGGATCCCGGCAGCCGGAAGCTCCCCGAGATCGCCCGGGAGCTGAACGCGGACCTGATCGTGGAGGGCTCCGTGTTCCGAGATGGAGACCGGGTGAGGATCACGGCGCAGCTGATCCGCGCCTCTTCCGACGAGCACGTTTGGGCGGAGAGCCACCAGGGCGACATCCGGGACATCTTCGCGCTCCAGGGCAGGGTCGCCCGGGCGGTAGCGGGGCAGATCGGGGTCCGCTCGACGGCGCGCTCGGGCGATCTGCGCGGAGGGGCCGCCGGCCCGGTCGGCACCGCCGCGTACGAGTCGTACCTCCGTGGCCGCCAGACCGGGGGCTCGCGGAGCATCCAGGCGCTCCAGCAGGCGATCGCGCTCGACCCGGAGTTCGCACCCGCGTACGCGACGCTGGCGGACCGGCTGGCGCTGGCGGGGTTCTTCGCGGCGCTGCCGCCGGACTCCGCGTTCGGAGGGGCGCGGAGGGCCGCGCTGCAGGCCCTGGCCCGGGACGAAAGGTCGGCGGAGGCCCATGGCGCGCTGGGGATCGTGCTCCTGCACCACGACTGGAACTGGACCGAGGCGGAGAAGCACTTCCGGCGGGCCCTCGCGCTGAACCCGAGCAACGCCTACCTCCGGCACATGTACGCGCACCAGCTGCTCGCGCGCGGACGGACCGAGGAGTCGGCCCGGGAGAGCGCCCGGGCGGCGGAGCTGGATCCGTTCAACGCAGCGATGATCGCGTGCTCCGGGTGGCACGGCCTGGCGGACGGACAGTCCGGGCATGCGGCCACGGAATCGCTCCGGGCGCTCCGGATCCAGCCGGAGTCCTTCTGGCCGGAGCTCATCCTGGGCTGGGCGTACGAGCAGGAGGGGAAGTACCCGGAGGCGATCGCCGCCTTCAAGGACGCGGTCTCGCACTCGGGCGGCAGCTCGTTCGCGCTCGCCGCCCAGGCGCACGCGCACGCGGTCGCGGGCGAGGAGCCGATGGCCCGGACCATCCTCGCCGAGCTGCTCCGGCGCTCCCGGACCGGCTACGTCTCCGCCTACGACCTCGCCGCGGTGTACGCGGGCCTCCGGGACGACGAGGAAGCGCTTCGCTGGCTGGAGCGGGCCTTCGCGGAACGGTCCAGCTTCCTGGTGAACCTGGGATGGGAGCCGCGGTTCCGGAGGCTGCACGCGGACCCGCGGTTCCGGAGCCTGGCGCGCAGGATCGGCGTCCCGGTCCAGCAGGACCGTACCTGAGGCCGCACGGCCCGCCCCGAGACCCCGGGCTCGTTCCGCGCGCTCGCCGGACGCGGAGGCCGGCGGCGTAGCCGCGGAGGAAGGACCGGAAGCAGAAGCATGAGTCATCCCGGAGATTGAGGTCCGGGAGTTGAAGCAACAAACCCTCCGATGGGTCACATCCATCGGAGGGTTTGCTGTATGAAGACGATCGCCTCGGAGCATTGCAGCGCGTCGGCTCTCGCCTCCACACTCT
>DASYWD010000581.1 GCA_035936415.1 Longimicrobiaceae bacterium | reverse complement strand
CAGCGAGGCGGCGGGGCGGCGGGCGGTCCCGCGCTTCTTCCCCCCGGCGCGGCGGGAGGGCCGGCGGGTGGGGGGGCGCGGAGCGGGGCGGCGCCTGGCACGGCGGGACAGGGGGGCCTCCGGGGAGGGTGGATCGGGTCGCACGGGTCCGGCGGACCGGGGGAAGAATCTAACGACTCTCCCCCCCGCGGTCACGCCTCCGGAGAGGGAGACGGCGCCGGTGGGACGGCGGAGAGCGACCTCGGCGCCAGGCAGCGGACGGTGCTCGGCCCGGGACGGAGGACCATGAAGTCGACCACGTTCTCCACCCCCCGGACCAGGCTGGCGTTGGCGATGGCGCACTGCAGAGCCCCGAAGCCGTTCACCGGGCCGTGCAGCGCGACGGTGCCCCCACCCAGCACCTCCACCCGGATCTGCGCCGCGTCGATCACTGGCTCCGCGACGAGACGGGCCTCCACCTCCCTCTGGATCCTCGTCACCTCCACCGGGTCCAGCCGCACCGTGCGGCTCCGCCCCAGCACCCCGCACCCTGCGGTGGCGGCGAGCACGCAGGCCAGCAGCGCCCCTCTCCCGCGCCCCGCTCCCCTCCACGGCGCTCTCGCCGTACGTTTCAGCATCGACCGGTCGCCTCCCTGCGCCGGCCGAAACCGCTGCGGCGCCGTGGCCGTAGTTCCCTGGGCGGACGGCGGCGCCGTCCGCGCGGACGCACCCCGTTTTCGCAATCCACAGGCCACACGCCGGAGCCCACGCACCCGCCCGATGCGACGCTACTACGAGCTTTCCCGGACGCAGACGTACTCGCTGCTATTCGCGATCCCCCTCCTCCTGCTGTACGAGGCGGGGGCGGCGTGGGTCTCCGCCACCTCGGAGGCGCCGCTGCGAAACGGGGCGGACGTGCTCCTCCGGGCGCTCCTCGCCACGGGCGGGCTGCACGACACCATCGCGCTGACGGCCTTCCTGGTGGCGGTCGCGGGGGTGGTGGTCGTGGCGGAGTGGCGGCGGAAGCGGATGCGGGGGGTGGAGGGGCGGGTCTTCGCGGGGATGATGGCGGAGAGCGCCGTCTACGCGCTCCTCTTCGGCGTGGTGGTGGGGACGGCGACGCAGTGGGTCCTGGAGGGCGCGGGGGTGCGCCTCGCGGCGGACGGGGGGACGCTGGCGTCGCTCCCGCTCGCGGAGGGGATCGTCCTTTCACTGGGGGCGGGGATCTACGAGGAGCTGGTCTTCCGCGTGCTCCTGGCCGGCGGCCTCTTCCTGCTCTTCCGCTCCGGCGGGCTGCCGCGCACCCGCTCGGGCGTCTTCGCCGCCCTGCTCTCGGCGCTGGCCTTCTCCGCCTTCCACTACATCGGCCCGTACGGCGACCCCTGGCAGCTCGGGTCCTTCACCTTCCGCTTCCTCGCGGGGCTGGCGTTCAGCGCGCTCTTCCTGGTGAGGGGCTTCGGGATCGCGGCGTGGACGCACGCGCTCTACGACGTTTTCCTCCTGCTCTTCATGCTCGGCCGCTGAAGCGCTGTCCCGCGCGGCGCCACGGTGTTAGCTTGCATCAGTGGTTCCCTCGCCGTGGCGCCCCACCCGGAGCCGGTCGCATGAACATCGGTGCCTCGCTGTACGACATCGAAGTGAAGGATGTCGGAGACGTCCTTCCCGTGCTGCGCGCGGGACGCGAGGCGATCCTCCTGGAGTGGGTCCAGCGGGTGCGCGAGAACGCCGCCGTGGTCGCCGGCCGGGCGCTGCCCGACCCCATCCTCCTGGACCACGTCCCGCAGCTCTTCGACGCGATCGTGGACCGCCTGCAGTTCAACCGGAACCGGGCGGACGCCGAGTACTTCGCGGCGGTGCACGGCTTCGGGCGGCGGGTGGACGGCTACGACGTCGCGGAGAGCGTGGCGGAGCTCAGCATGTTCCGCCGGGCGATCTGGACGCACCTGTCGGCAGTGGGCACCCGGCCGGAAGGCGCGTTCGCGGCCATGCAGGTCATCGACGGGATGATCGACCGGGTGGTGCTCGTCAGCCTGCGGGCCTTCCTGAACCCGGACGCGCGGATGCTGGAGCGCCGCGCGGCGGCGAGGGACGCGGCGCTCTGAGCCGGGGGATCCCGCGGGGGACCGGCGGGTAGCAGAGCGCGGCCGCCGGGGCGCGCTCCGGCCGAGAGCCGCAGACAGAACCGGGAGAGACAGGGACCGTCCGGGTCCGGGCCGCCACGGCCGGGCCCGGACGCGTTTCCGGACCCCGGGGAATCCCTTTCGACGCCATGACCAGACCGCTGCTTTTCATCCTCGGGACCTCCCTTCTCGCGCCCGCGCTGGTGGCCCAGGAGCCGGCACGCCCCGCCGCCGGGTGGGACGGCGCACGGGCGATGGAGCTGGTCCGCCGCGCCCAGGAGCGGCGCGCGGAGACCAGCGCCGACACCGCCCTCGCCAGCTACCGGGCGGACGCGCGCGGCTACGTGTACTTCTACCTGGATCGCCGCGACACCGGCGAGCGCACGCTGGTCAAGACCGACCAGGTGGCGCTGGACGTGTTCTGGAAGGCGCCCGCCTTCTCCAAGCAGCGCATCGTGGGCCTGCGCGACGAGAAAAAGCTCCCCACCCGGATCAACTACCACCTGGACCACCTGAGCGTGGTGCAGGACAACTTCGGCGACCGGATCCGCCTGGGCGACGGCGACGAGGTGCGCGACGTTCTGCACCCGGCGGCCCCGGGGGCCGAGCGGTTCTACACCTACCGAGTGGCGGATTCGCTCTCCATCCGCCTCCCCGGCGCGGGGGAGCCGGTGCGCGTGTACGAGCTGCAGGTGCGCCCGCGCGACATGGGCCAGCCGGCGTTCCTGGGCTCGGTGTTCGTGGACCAGCGGCGCGGCGACCTGGTGCGGATGGACTTCACCTTCACGCCGTCGTCGTACGTGGACCGCTACCTGGACTACATCAACATCTCGCTGGACAACGGGCTCTGGAAGGAGCGCTACTGGCTCCCCAACCAGCAGCGGGTGGAGATCCGCCGGCAGCTCCCGGAGCTGGACTTCCCGGCCGGGGGCGTCATCCGCGGGACCATGCGCGTCTCCAACTACCGCTTCAACGACCCCATCCCGGACGAGTTCTTCCGCGGCCCGCAGGTGGTGGCGGTCCCCCGGGCGCAGCGGGAGGCATTCGCGTTCGAGCGGGGACTGTACGAGGAGCTGCGGGAGGAGGGGATCGGCCCGGACACGGAGCTGGCGGAGGTGCGCCGGCAGGCGATGGCACTGGCCCGCGCGCGGATGCTGAGCGGGCTCCCCGCCTCGCGGCTGGACGTGGGGACCGCCTCCGAGGTCCTGCGCTACAACCGCGCGGAGGGGGCGGTGGTGGGAGCCGGCGTGGCGCTGCGGCCCTCGGAGGCCCTCACGGCGCGCGTCCGCGGCGGCTGGGCGTTCGGCGCGGAGCACCCGCTGGCGGAGGCGGAGGTGCAGGTGCGCCGCCCGCGCATGGAGCTCACCGCCGCGGGGTACCTCCACACACCGCGTGACCTGGGCGTCTCCCCGGTGGCCTCGGGGGTGCTGAACACCTTCTCCTCGCTGCTCGCGGGAGAAGACTACTCGGACCCGTACTACACGAGCGGGGTGGGCCTCTCCGCCGAGCGCGCCCTCCGCCCCGGCTGGAAGCTGGGCGCCGGGGTGCGGCTGGAGGAGCACGAGTCCGCCGCGCTCGCCTCGGACTTCTCGGTGTTCGGCCGGTTCCGCCCCGTGCGCCCGGTGGACGAGGGCGCCGTGCTGGCCGCCTCGCTGGGGCTGGAGCGCAGCGGCGCCTCCGGCGCCGGCCGGAGCTGGAGCCTGGCGCTGCGCTCGGAGATCGCGACCATGGATCCCGGCGGATGGGACGTCCGCGGGGCGATGACCGGGACCGGCCGCAGCTGGACCCGGTCCTGGGCGGAGGCGGGGTGGATCCGCCGCTGGACTCCGCGGGACGCGGCGCTGGAGCTGGGCGGCTCCACCGGCTTCGCCTCGGGAAGCGTCCCGGTGCAGGGACTCTTCTACCTGGGCGGCCGGGGGACGATCCCCGGGTACGACCTCCGCTCGCTGGCCGGCGACCGCTTCGCCCTGACGCGCGCGACCGCCTCCGCCGACCTGGCCGCCCCCTGGCTCCGCGGCCGTGTCTTCGGCGCGGCGGGGTGGACGAGGCGCCCCTTCGGCGAGGGCCCGTGGCAGGGCTGGCCGGACGCCCCCGGCGACGGTGCCCGCGCTTCCGTGGGGGCGGGGCTGGGGATCTTCTACGACATCCTCCGCGTGGACCTGGCCCGCGGCCTGGGCGCCGGCGGCCGCTGGGAGCTGGTCGTGGAGACGCGCCCGGAGTTCTGGGACTTCCTGTAGGGAAAGAAGGCCGTGAAGATCGACGCGTACCACCTCCCCACCCTGCCGGATCCTCCCACCTCCGTGTGGCCGTACGGCCAGGGCGAGGAGGCGCTGCAGCTCCGCGTCCCGCGGCTGGACGCGGCTCTCCTGCGGCGCCAGGTGCACGCGCTGGCAGTGGCGCGCGACCGCTACCTGGCGGAGCTGCCGGTGCAGCGCGTCGTGCGCGTGGTGGACCGCGTGGCGGCGCGGCTCCAGGACGCCGGGGACCCGCTGCGCCGGGCTGCGGAGGCGGCGCTCCCGCGCATCACCGGCTACTCCGCGCCGATGGTGCGCCGGGTGCTGGACCGGATGGCGCCGGAGTGGCGGGAGGACCGCCTCCGCGCGCTGCTCCGCTCGGAGCTGGAGGACCCGCGGGTGCTGGACGGCTTCCGCCCGCGGCGCCACGCCCCGGGACGGGTGCGCGCCTTCGGGCCGAGGGTGGCCGTGCACGTGTTCAGCGGCAACGTCCCCGGGGTGGCGGTCACCTCGCTGGTCCGCTCGCTCCTGGTCAAGGCGGCCACCCTGGGGAAGATGGCGGTGGGGGAGCCGCTCCTCCCCGCGCTCTTCGCCCGCGGCGTGGCAGAGGAGGACCCGCAGCTGGGAGAGTGCCTGGCGGTGACCTACTGGCCCGGGGGCGACGAGGCGCTGGAGCGGGTCGCGCTGGGGATGGCGGACGCGGTGGTCGTGTACGGCGGGGCGGAGGCGGTGGCCTCGGTGCGCGCGGGGACCCCGCCGGGGACGCGGGTGCTGGTGTACGGGCCCCGGCTCTCCTTCGGGGTTGTGGGGCGGGAGGCGCTGGGGGACCCGGAGGAGGCCGCGCGCCTGGCCGCCGCGGCGGCGCTGGACGCCAGCACCTTCGACCAGCAGGGGTGCGTCTCGCCGCACCTGTTCTACGTGGAGGAGGGCGGCGCGGTGGAGCCGCGCGAGTGGGCGCGCCTCCTCGCCGGGGCGATGCAGGCGGCGGAGCGGGAGCTCCCCCGGGGGACGCTGGCCCGGAGCGAGGCCTCGGCGATCCGCCAGCTCCGCGGCGAGGCCGAGTTCGCGCAGCTCGCCGGGAGCGGCGTGGAGCTGCACGCC
>DASYWD010000580.1 GCA_035936415.1 Longimicrobiaceae bacterium | reverse complement strand
TCGCGGGGGTGCCGGCGGGGCGCTGGCGCCTTCGGGCCGAGCGGATCGGCTACGCCGCGGCGGAGGCCGCGGTGTCGCTGGGGGCCGGGCAGGATCGCGCAGTGGAGCTGCGCCTCACCGGCTCGGCCGCGGTGGAGGTGGAGGGGATCGAGGTCCGCAGCACCCGCGACACCCAACGCGAGCGGGCGCGCTTCGAAACGGAGGCGGGCGTGACCACCCGCGTCGTCAGCGGCGCGGAGCTGAAGGTGCTCCCCGGGCTCGCCGAGGCGGACGTGCTCCGCGCGGTGGAGGTTCTCCCCGGCGTCGTCACCACCTCCGACTTCTCCAGCGCCTTCCACGTCCGCGGCGGCTCCGCCGACCAGAACCTGATCCTCCTGGACGGCTTCCCCATCTTCAACCCGTTCCACCTGGGCGGGCTCTTCAGCGTCTTCAACTCCGACGTGGTGGCCCGCGCCGAGCTGCTGGCCGGTGGCTTCGGCGCCGAGTACGGCGGCCGCGTCTCCTCCGTTCTCAACGTGGAGACGCGCGACGACGCGGACGGGCGAATCGCCGGAGACGCGGGCGTCTCGCTCCTGGCCTCCCGCCTCGCGCTGCGCGCCGCGCTCCCCGGCCTCCCGGGGGGCGCGGGCGGCATGGCGTACGTGTCGGCGCGCCGCTCCTACTTCGACGTGCTCCTCCCCGAGCCGGTCCGCTTCCCCTACCACCTCACCGACGTGCAGGGCGGCGCCGTGCTCGGCACCCCCGGCGGGGGCACCTTGCGGGTGACGGGGTACACCGGGCGCGACGTGCTGGACCTGAGCGACTTCGACCCGCCCGGCGCCGACGCGGACGCGGGCGACGTGCTGCGGATCCGCTGGAACTGGGGGAACGACGTGGTCGGGGCGCGCTGGAGCCAGCCGGTCGGCGCCTGGGTGGCCGACACGCGCCTGGGCTACTCCAGCTTCGGCGAGACGCTGGGCTTCGTGGACTTCGCCGACACGCGCTTCTCCTCCCGCATCCGCCAGGTCACCGCGCGCGCCGACCTGGGCCGGGAGCTGTCGCCCGCGCTCGGTGTGCGCCTGGGGGTGGAAGGGAACCGCCTCGCCTACCAGAACGTGAGCCGGGCGGGGGGGACGGAGTTCTTCTTCGCGGAGGACGACGGCATCCTGGGCGCGGGGTACGGGCAGCTCCGCTGGCGTCCCGGCGAGCGGTGGATCGTGGAGCCCGGCCTCCGCGCGGACGTGTGGCGCGCCCAGGAGACCACGCACGCGCTCCTTTCTCCCCGGCTGGCGGTGAAGCGCTTCTTCGGGCGCGAGCGCGACGGGGCGGTGAAGCTCGCCCTGGGCCGCTACACGCAGTTCCTCCACTCCCTGCGCGACGAGTCGTTCCCGCTCTCCAACGACACCTGGATCGTGGCGGACGCCAGCATCCCCGCCGTGGTATCGGACCAGGCACAGCTCGGGGTGGAGCGGTTCTGGGGGGACGACTGGTACGCTTCGGCGGAGGCGTACTTCCGCCGCTTCGAGGGGGTGACGGCCATCAACTTTGCGGACGACCCCAACGACGCCGCGGACGACCTGCTGGCGGGGGACGCGCGCTCGTACGGGCTGGACTTCATGCTGAGGCGCACCACGGGCCGGCTTCGGGGCTGGGCGGCGGTATCGCTCCTCCGCGCCCGGCAGACGCTCCCGGACGCCATCGCCCGGGGGTGGGGCGAGGAAGGGGCCACGGAGACGTACGCTCCGGTGTACGACCGCCGCCTGGACGTGGACCTGGTGCTCCAGTACGACCTCCCCTGGGGCGTGGAGGCGGGAGCCCGCTGGAACTTCGGCTCGGGGATCCCCTACACGCGCCCGCTGGGGCAGTACATGGACTGGGACTACGACCTGGGGACGGGGGAGTACCGCGTCAACCGCCGGGGCACGCAGGGCGAGGACGGGCGGCCGCCGTTCGCGGTGGTGCTCGGCCCGCGCAACGGGGAGCGCTATCCGGCGTACCACCGCCTGGACGCCACGCTGCGCCGCACCTACAAAGCGCGCTGGGGCACGGCGACGCCGTACCTGCAGGTGCTGAACGTGTACAACCAGCGCAACCCGCTGTTCTACTTCTACAACTTCGACAACACGCCGGCGACGCGTTCAGGAATCAGCATGTTCCCCGTGCTGCCGACGATCGGGCTGGAGGTTTCGTTCTGATCCCGGCCCGCTCCCAGTGCGCTTTCCTGACTGCGTACGCTTCCCGACCGACGGCAGCTCGCACTTCATTCCACCAATCGGCAGCGTGGAGCGGAAGACAATTCAGTGGCGCCAAGCCGATCACTGCCCTAAGCTGATAGATGCGCGCTGGCGCTTGCTCCTTGGCGTACGATCCACCTCCTCAAATCGACGATGTGGTCTGTCCCACCACTTCGGGGTTGCTCACGCTCCGCAACTTCACCGTCGTCCCAGCGGGTCCAGTAATATGGCCGGCGCTTCGGTGAACAGCCGCCGCAGGTCATTAGCGGGGATCGCCACCCTGCTCCGGGCTCCCGGGTGCCAACTCTTCCCTGAGGGCTCGTTCGCCGCATTTGAAGTTTCCTTGCGCATGTTAGTCGATAAACTTAATCTTGTCCTCAGGAAAGTGCTATTTGATGCCGAGGTGGCCTCTCCTCCGCCCCTGAGATCAGCTAGCTGGTGTGTGCCGACAGGTCCAGTTCGTGCAGGTTATCCGCAGACCGGTGACGATTCTCCACCACTCGACTGGGAGCAGCCGATGAAAAACCGAATTGAACTTCGGGAACTGGAGAGCTTGATCCGCACCACAGCGTCGGCGACCATCGAGGATCTTGCTGATGTCGAAGTCGAGAGCTATTTAACTGGTCTCGTGACGAGCATCGGTCTTCGCGCTGTTGATATAGCCTTGGAAGCCCGCCTTAGTGGTGCTGCCGTTTCAGTTGAGTCATTCATCTCGCACGATGGATTCGATTTTGTAGAGTTCCCGCGTGCCGAGATTGTCCGTCAGCTAGATGCATCATGCGGGCTCGGGGTTGCCGTTTGTGGCTCGGTACTCGACGCGATCGACGCCACCGTAAAGCAACGTCTTGCGCGAACTGGGGAGGTGGACATCGAGTTGCTCGGGACTGCCGTGCTGAGTCCAGATAGAGGTATGGTGCTGTGGCTTGACGAGAACCTAAAGGTTGCGACCGGAGTGGGTGCCCTCACCGTATAGAAGTCGGGTGCCGCAGATTGACAGGTTGCATTGATTGCTAGTACCTGCCCCGCGAGGAGGGGCTCGTGCTAGCGCAGAGTTTAATGGCTCCTATAACGGATGCAACTTTGAAAAATGGCGAACATGGCGGATGCAATCACAGTCATTCACGTTTCCGATCTCCATCTGGACGAGCCCATCACAGAGCCTGGACGCCGCCTTCGCATCAAGAGCCCCGGAACGAAGACACACGCATACTATCTACTTAGCGCAGCATCGCATGCGGTCAAGCGCTTGATGCTGCTAGAGTCGGAGCACCCCGTCATTCTAGTTGTCAGCGGTGATTTGACTACGAGAGGAACATCGGTTGCGTTCGGCTTGGCCGAGCAGGTGGTCAGTCGCGGCCAGGTCGCCCAGGACGGATCGATATTTCCTGTTGGGTTGAATGCAGGGATCAGGCATTTTGTTATTCCGGGCAACCATGATCGCTGGCATGACAGCTACTTCCGTCGGCAGGAAACGGCCTTCGAGACAGTGTTCAGGGAGGCCCTCCCCATAGAGAATTGGGAGGAGTACGGCCTGTCGGTTCCAGTGCAGAATACCAGCGTCTATCCCCGGCTGCCCTATGCTCACTTGATCAAAAGCAACGGGGTTGCTGGGGAGCCGTTTGTATTGGTTGTCATCGGAGTCGACTCTACAGAGCTTAGCGAGGACGAACGTCGAGACCTCGTTGGCCGGGCCGCTCGAGGTCGAGTGTCGGAAAGATCACTCGCCTTCATCCGCAATGTATGTCAGGATCTTTTTGCGACCCGTAGAGTAACGACATCCGATGGCATTCGTCACAGGATAGGGGATATGGCATTTCGCACAATCGTCCTACTGCATCACCACCCGTACTTACCATTCGATCAGAAATTTTCCGGCCTCACCAAGCTTATCAATGCGGACGACGTATTAAATTCTTGTGCAGAGAGTGGCGTCGATCTCTTACTGTTCGGGCATGAGCATCTCTCATTCATAGATTCGCCGACGTTACAAAGCGCATCCCCTGACCCGCGTCGCATCATCTGTGCGGCGGCTGGTAGCCTTTGTGTCTTCGGTGAACCGAGAGGCAATAGCTTTAACGTCTATCGTATCGGTCGGGACTCAATGGATTACGAGAAGCGAGTGTACGACAGGCATATCTTCCGAGCCAGTAGCTATTCTGGCACCTACCACTTCCAACGCCGACAGTAACTCATCGGCGACCACGACGGGTGCCTGCAGACTGGGGATGAACGCATCAGGCATCGCCGGCAGAAGGGGAGGCGCAGACCCGCAGTTGACCCGGCCAGGTTTGGGTGATCGTGATGGATTCCTAACGGTGCAACATCTCTCGCCAAACTGAACCAACGGAACCTGTATGTACTCGTCTCTCCCAAACCTGCCGGAACTTCGACTGCTTAATCCCCCATCTATCCGTATTGCTCCGAACACCCGGGTTCCCTTTCCGAGTGAAATTGCGGAACTGGTAAACCATCCCTCATTCCAGCGATTACGCGGAGTAAGGCAACTCGGCTTCGTCGACAGGATATTTCCGTCAGCGAATCACTCGCGGTTTGAGCACTCCCTCGGAGTCTTCGCCAAGGCAGTTAATTACGTCCACGCCCTTTGGCACGATCCAAACTGCGATTTCTTTCGCGATACGATGCGAGAGAGGGAAATTCGTACCCTTCTAGTTGCTGCTCTATGCCACGACTTGGGGCAATATCCGTACTCCCATGTAATTGAAGATACAGAGCGTGACGAGCAAGGGGACTTGACGGATGTGTATGACCACGAGGGCTTTACAAAGCTTCTCCTCACTCGGGAGGACTTTCGACAGGAAGTACTGGCAGATTGTGCTCCAGGAGCGCCCAGCCTAGATTCGATATTTGAAAAATTAGGCATTTCGGGCAGTGATGTCACCGCGGTGCTAGATGGTCGAGATTTCTCCAATCTCGCACATGGAGCGGCGCCCCTCCTCCACTCGATTATTGATGGGCCGATCGATGCGGATAAGCTGGACTACCTCCAACGCGACTCGCACCACGCTGGCGTCGTTTTCGGGCGCAGTATTGACGAGGATCGCCTCTTTCAATCCCTGACCGTTGTAGAGGTCGACCAGCAGGGCCGAGCAGTACGATCGCGGGTCGGAAACGCCAAGGAGGCGCGGACCCACTATGAGTTGGCGATAACTGACAAGGGCCGGGTGCCCGCGGAGCAGGTTATGGTGGCGCGGTGGCACATGTTCACGCAGTTGTACTGGCACCGAACAACCCGTGCGCACGAGGCTGTCCTGGCCACTGCCATTCGCCGCCTCCGGGGACTCGGGAGAGAAACCGGATTCGACCAATGGTTCCGTAAGGTCGTCCTGAACCCACGGACTTCTGATGAGTGGTTCTTGGAAGTAGTTCGAGCAGTTGCGGCTGGAGATGGAGCTGCCGGCATTCGATTTCCGCAATCTGCGGAGTCAAGGCGCGTTATCGAGAAGTGCTTGGAGATGCTCGCATCCCTCTCTTGGTCCGCCGGTCGCACGCCGTACAAACGGCTCGTGACGGTATCAGTCTCCAATGATCAGTATCTCTATAAAATTCTTCAAAACGTGCGGAGTGCAATCGACAGTTCGGGTCGCGCGGTCATCGATTCGCTGGCATTTGATTTAGTTGACCGCCTGAATGCAACGTTTACTGGATTGAATCTCGACCCACTCGAGCTTGTAGTGGATATTCCAGCAAAGCGTTCTCCTGCTAACTCAGTATGGATGGTGTCACTCGAGTCACTCAGCCGGGGTGACGTCAGTCGGTTGTCCGACCACTCCGAAATGTGGAAGAGCTTCGGAAGCGACTTTCAGAGCCGTACTAGGAAGATACGACTGTTTTGCCCTCACCATGTGAGGGAGCGACTCCACGGGTCTCCTGATCCAAACAGCAACACTGCTCGTGCGAATAGCTTAAAGGTTTATGACCTGCTGCGGGAAGCCGCCCACAAGATTGGTCGCGTCGTGATCCAAGTTGACGCATTTGGTCACCAGCCGGGCTAGTAGATCACATGATGATCCCCACCGGTCGCAGGGTGCTCGCGGGATCTCAAATACGTGGGGGTAGCGCACAGTCCTGCAGGAGAACAGTCCGAACCGGCTGTTCTACGTTTACAAACCTCGATAAAACCCACCGAGGCGCTCAGGGATCAGCATGTTCCCCGTGCTGCCGACTGTCGGGCTGGAGGTGTCGTTCTGACCGCTGCGGATTGTAGAAGAAGGCCGGTAGGAGAAGCGCGGGCCGTCGAGGCTCCCATTACACAGCGCGGGGCGGCCAGGCCTGGCCGCCCCGCGCTGCATTGCACTCGCTCTGCCAGCGCTACGGCGTCTGCTGCACCGCGCGCTTCGCGTTCACCCGGCCGTGGCCGAACACCGGGTCCCACCCCGGAGTGCCCAGGTCCTGGCTGCTGCTGCGGAGGATGCCGCGCACCTGCACCGGCGACAGCCGTGGGTTCTTGCTGAGCACCAGCGCCGCCACACCGGCCGCGTGCGGCGAGGCCATGGAGGTGCCGCTCAGCATGGCGAGGTTGCCGGTGGTGTTGAGCACGGTGGTGCTCGTCGGCCGGGACTCGATCTGCTCCTTCAGGTAGAGCCCGTCGTCCAGCGAGACGGAGATCGCCGGGATCCAGGCGCGCCCGTCGGGAGCCGCGGCCGTCCCCAGGGTGCCGTTAAAGTTGCCGGGCTGGTTGTTGTGGATGATGACCGCGGCGCACCCGGCGTCCATCGCGTACGTCGTCTTCTCGGCGAAGCTGATCCCGCCGCGCATCACCACCGCCGTCTTCCCGGTGCAGTCCACCGCCTCGAAGTCCGCGGGGGTGCCCAGACCGGCGTAGATGGTCGACGCGGCGAGCCCCTGCTTCCGGGTCATCCCGGCGAAGGCCAGCGCGATCGCCTCCAGCTCACGCCCGCTGTCGGTGCCGACGGTGAGCGCCGTCTCCACCCCCTTGCCCACCGGGTAGGAGGCCAGGTTGTTCACGCCCGGCGCGGTGAGGTCCTGCTCGGTGCCGAACTGCGAGAAGCTGGCGAGCATGTCCTGGTCGTCCGTGGCGCCCACCGCGATCACCGCCGGATGCGAGGCAGGGTAGCCGACGTGCGCCGAGCTGCTGTTCCCCGAGGCGCCCACCAGGACGATGCCCCTGTCGTACGCCGCCTGGAGCGCGGCGTCCGCCGCGTCGCTGAGCACCGTCGGCAGCACCGTGCCGAACGACATGTTGACCACCTGCATGCCGTTGTCGATGGCCCACTCCAGCCCCTTGATCATGGTGAGGAAGCTGCCGCTCCCCTCACAGTTCAGCAGGCGCATCGAGTAGATCGTGGTCCGCGGCGCGACGCCCACCGTGTGGTTGCCGTTGTTCCGCGCGCCCACGATCCCGGCTACGTGGGTGCCGTGCCCGTTGCAGTCGTCGAAGCCGTAGCCGTCGCCCACCAGGTCGATTCCGCCCGCCACCGTCAGGTCGGGGTGCTCCAGGTCGACCCCCGAGTCGAAGATGCCGACCTTGACATTCTGGCCGCTGAAGCCCAGCGCCCAGGCGGCCGGTGCCTCGATCTTCGTCACCCCGTAGTCGGTGACCTGCCTGCCGCCGAGCGCCCGGAGCTCCTGGTCCTCGTTCACGTAGGCCACGCCCAGCGCGCCCGCGAGCACGCTCTGCTGGGCGGCGGGGATCACCGCGGCCAGCACCGGGATGTACTTGTACCGGTGGATCACCCGGCCGCCGAGGCTCTCGATGAGCGCCGCCTCGGCATCGCCCGGCTGCGACGTGAAGCCCACCAGCACCGTCTTCTCGCCGGCGGTCAGGGAGCGGAGCGACTCCGCGGGGGCCGCGGTGGGAGTGGGATTGTCGCACGCTGCCGCAAACAGCGCGACGCCCATCATCAGGGCGGGAAGCGCCGTACGGGCGTGCAGAGTCGGACGTGCCATGCTGCCTCCGTGGGAAGGTTTGATCGACCCGATTTGGACCCGGTGACTTTCGGTCCTGACGGGACCGCCACGGTGCATCTGGCGTGCGCGGTGTGCCCGCCCCCGTGGGCGCCGAGGGAGGGCGATGGCTAACTTGCTGTGTTGGAACTGCTTACGGGCGGAGTGGCACTGCGGGAAGGGAGGGGGGAGCCCCACCGGCGTGGCGTCGGCGGGAGGCGCCCTGCACAAAATTTGTGAAACGGGTTTGCAGAATTGGGCGACGTTGCACCGCTTTTCGCTGCCGCTCCGTCATCCCTTCGACGTGGCGGTGTGCGCGCCGACGAGCCTCTCCACCTCTGCCACCACGAGCCTGGGACTGCAGGGCTTGGGGAGGTAGCCGTCGCAGCCGACCTCGTATGCCTGGACCCGGTCCTTCGCCATCGCGTACGCGGTGACCGCCACGATGGGAACGTCCCCGAACTCGGGGCTGCCCTTCAGCTCGGCGACGAGCTCCCATCCCTTGGGTCCCTCCATGCTCGGCTCCATCAGGACGAGGTCAGGGCTGAACTCCCGCATCTGGGCGAGGATCTCCGCGCGGTTCGTAGCCTCCAGGGCGGCATAGCCCAGGTGCTCCAGGATGTGCCGGTAGATCCTGCGGCAGTCCGGGTGAGGGTCGGCGACCAGCACGGTTGTGGGATGGAGCATGGGGACATTCTCGGCAGGGCGAATCACGCGGGCACCGCGATCAGGTGCCGGAAGGGTAACGCCTCGGGTACGTGCATGCCGGCTACTGCGGTTTAGACGGCGCGAACCCGCGAAAGGTTTCATCCCCCCTGGAATCCGGTGGACGGCCTTCACCCGGCCGCTCCCGCGGGCGCCCGTCCGTCCTCAGCCTCCGGGCTGGAGGTGCTGCCGGAGGAAGGCCAGCGTGGTGCAGGTCGAGACCCGGAAGCGCGGATCGGTGGTGAGCTCGCCGACACTGTGCCCGACCCCGGGCAGCTCCACCAGCGTCGCCGGCACACCGGCCGCGCGCAGCGTGTCCCGCATGGATCGGGACTGGCGGATCGGCACCACCTGGTCGGCCGTGCCGTGGATCAGCAGGAACGGGGGGGCGCCCGCATCCACGTGCACCGCGGGAGATGCGAGCAGCGCCCGCTGCATGTCCAGCTCGGGGCGGACTCCCAGGAAGTTCTCCACCATGCCTCGCTGGCTGGGGTTCAGCGCCCCCGCGGTGCGGATGTCGTGCGGTCCGGCAGTCGCGACCACCGCGCTCACGGCCGGCGACGGTTCCCGCAGCGGGCACGATCCGTCCAGCCCCGCCACGTCCGGCGCGGTGCCGAGCATCGCCGCCAGGTGGCCCCCGGCGGAGCTGCCGAGCGCGGCGATGCGGGAGGGATCGATCCCGTACTCTCCGGCGTGCGAGCGGAGCCACCGGACGGCGCAGCGCACGTCCTCCACCGCTGCCGGGAAGGTGTTTCGCGGCGCCGCCGCCAGCCGGTAGTTCACGGAGGCGGCCGCGTATCCCTGCCCCACGAGCAGACGCATCGCGTCATGGTAGGAGCTCTTGTCTCCACCGCTCCACCCGCCGCCGTGGATCAGCACGACCAGCGGGTGCGGCCCGGGCTGCTTCGGCCAGGCGATGTCCAGCCGCTGGGGCTGCCCGTCCATCACTGCGTAGGTGACGTCCCGGGCGAGGTCGATACGGGCCGGATCAGCCGGCGCGGGAAGACTGCAGTCCCGGACCACAGAGACCGACTCGCCGCCCGCTCTATCCGACTTCACGGGCACGGAAGCCCCCGAGCAGCCAGCCAGCAGCACCAGGGTGGAAACGACAGCCTTTCTCATCGCAACTTATTCGGTAGCATCCGGGAGGCATGCGACGGAGGGTGACCCGGCGGGATGAAAAGATCGGGCCAGGCCCGGGAGGGAACCGGGCGGAGCGGCATCTGCGCATGAACGAGCGAGCCCCCGGCCGGATCACCCAGCCGGGGGCTCGCATCTCTCTTCCCGCGCGTCCCGATCCTACGCGTGCGCTGCCATCGGCAGGTCGATCAGCATCTCCACCGTGCGGACGACGTCGTCGAAGGTGCGCGCCCGGTCGGCGGCGAGCACGGCCTCCTCGCCGATGACGAGGTCCGGCTCCAGCTCCCACGCCATCCGCATCCCCTCCTCCTCGTCCTCCGCCTCGAACACGTCATAGCCCCTCTGCGCCAGGCAGCCGTACAGCGCCCGGTGCGATTCGTCGTCGTTGTCCGACCTGATGAGCAGGATGCGCTGGGACCTCATGGCTGTCTCCTCCGGCCGGGGGTCCGGCTCACGTGGAAAGGTGCTGCGTTTCAGGGCCCAATAATAGCGGTGTCGGCGTCCTCCCGGTAGAAGGAGAACCCCCCTTTCGGCGGTAGGGAGCGCCCCGACGTGGCGGGAGAGCACCCCCGGCCGTTCCGGCGATGGGGAACCGACCCGGAGCCGGGGTTTACTACAACGACTCGCCCGAGGCCACCGGGCCTCGACTGCGAGCCGCCCGCGGTATGCGTTTCCGCTGACGCACACGCCGCGGGCTCTTCTTTTCCCGGACGTCCGCCGGGAGAGCCGCCGCTGCAAGCCCGAAAGGAGGTCCCCTGAATGGCGACCAAGACCGACGGTGATCGCAAGGAAGTCTGGCTGGGGAACGATGCCCCGAACAAGGACGGGTGGTTCAACGGGGGGAACCTGTGGATCGGTCGGCACTCCGCCGACGGCGACATCCTGGTGTTCGACCCCGAGGTGAGCGACCCGGCCGCCGGGAACGTCTCCCTCTTCAGCCTCACCCAGTTCCGCCACCGGGTGTTTCCCCGCTCCGTCGTCGCCGCACGGATCCCCGAAGTCACCGACCCGGACGAGCTCGCCCGCGCCGAGCAGAGGTACCGGGAGTGGCCCGCGCTCAAGGAGGAGCGCGAGCAGGAGCGCGCCGTCGAGCGCGGAGAGGTCGCGGAGCGGCAGCGGCAGGGCGCCATCGACCGCCACCGCCACTTCATGGAGGAGCGCGGAGTTCCCTACGAGGGCGTCCGCGACACCGGCACCGGCAAGACCGCGGGGGCGCGGCGCCGGCGCACCAAGTGCCACTCCTGCGGCATCGCCCTGGACGACTTCGCCGCGTCCGAGTGCCTGGTGTGCGGCGGAGTGCTCTGCTCCTGCGGCGCCTGCGGGTGCGGCGCCCCGGTCCGCGAACGGTAGAACGCCGGACGAGCCGGACGGCAGGAACACAGGGAGGGCCACCCCGCGCGCCGGGTGGCCCTCC